>NZ_JTKZ01000388.1:0-37855 GCF_000799035.1 Delftia sp. ZNC0008 | reverse complement strand
CGCCTCCTCCGTCTGCACGGGCCAACTCTCGCGCTCGCTCAGCGGGTAGCCTGCGGCGATCACCTGGATGTTCTTGCGGTACTCTGCAGCCAGGGGCAGACGCAGGCCCGCCGCGATCTCGGCTGCCGGTGGCAGTTCGGCAGGCAGCGGCACACCACCGGCCGCAAGCCACGCGCGATATTCAAAGTAGTCCGAATTTGTATTGGGAAAATCCGGCGTGTCAACGGTTGGTACCTTCGTATCGCCGTCACGCACCACGTAGCCTTCTGCGGTGAGTTGATATGAGGTCATGAGTATTGCCCTCCCGTTTCACGGACTCCTGCAGAATTTCCAGGGAGGTAGTTTTCTCCGCCATTTGTTACCACGCTCGAGCTGAATGCACTGCGGTAACGAATTCCAGTCGCCGAACCTGCAAAGGTTGCTTGAACGAAAATTACACTACAGTTTCTCTCGGCTACTATAAACGCATTCAAAAACGTTGGAGTGTTGGTGATGGTTACTGTATACCCCACAAAATAAGCCGTGCATACGTCGTAGGTAGCGATGTGCGAAGCTGCCCCACCGGAGATCTGATAAGATCCTGTTGCTTTAATTTGGGCACCGTTAGCAACCAGCAAGTGCTGGCCAGCGGTTTGGCCAAAATTAATGTTTGCCCAAGTTACCAAAATACCGGAGCCTTGCACAAAGAGACAAGCGCCAGATGTGGTTGTCTGTAGTTTCAAGTACTCAAAGTGGTAGCGACCAAAAAATTCACCTCCAAAACAGTCGGCAGAATTTGTGCTTATTACAGTATCTGTCGTGTTGTTGTTTATGCCTCTGATTGTTACCTTGCCTGCACCTGTGAGGGTTCTAAGAAGAGTGGGCGCCGTCCATGTGCCAATACCGACATTGATCACAATGTCATACAAACCTAAATCAAGCGATGCTGCTGTATCAACTGCCTTCTGAATCGTCGCAAAAGCACCGCCGGAAGTATTGCTCAGCCCGGTATTGCTGTCGCTGCCATCAGTGCGCACGTAGTATGTGCGCGCGGCGGTGAGCAGCTCGCGCACGCCGGGCAGCGTGTCGCCCGTCGGCAGCTGCCGAATGCGCCCGCCGACCCTGACAAGTGGCCGCCGTACACTCATTTCAGAGGATCACGAAACCGAGATCATCGGTGATCAATTCAGTCGCGCTCTTGGCCGTGCCCAGTTCCTGGCAGACCTTGTTTGCGTTGGCCGTGTCGGTGGGGTCGAGCGCCGCAGTGATGACGCCGCCTGCCGTACCCAGCCAGTACCGGCTGCCGGGTGTCAGGCCTGTGAGCGCGGAGTTCGTGGTGTCCAGGGGGTAGACGGTGGCACTGCCGGCCGAGGCCACGGCATCTTTCACATAGCCGTCAGCTTGGCGGCCATTGCTGTTATCGGCCAAGCGGACACTCAGCGCGCCTGCGTTGGCGTGGAAATTCACGAACTTGCCCGCGCCGATCGCCTCGCTTGCCGGGGCGATGGTCGTGTTGGCGCCGATGCCAGCGGGCAACAGTGAGGTGTCCAGCCGACCGTCCGATCCAGTGGCCACGAGCTTGCCAGCGTCCGCAGCGCCAGCAGAAACGGTCAGGCCAAACAGTTGGCGGGTCTTGCCCGAGACGCGGGCCAAGAAGCCCTGGGTGGGTTGAGTTGCCATGGTGCTTACTCCAGTGAAATTGGGTCTTGCAGGTTCAGGGTGATGCGCGTGGCGGATGTGGCTGCGCCGATGAGCAGATCAAAGCCGCTGGTGGGCGGTGTCTGGGTGAGTGCCCCTTCGGCACCGAGGTACACACGACCGGGCACCCAATTCCAGCTGTCGTCCTCGATGGCGCCCAGTCGCTGGACGTTGACGGGATCACCGGCCTGGGCCGCAGTCAGCGTGATGCCCAGCAGCAGGTCGATGTGCAGCGCGTCGTCAGCGCTCAGCGCGTGCACTGCTCCGTCCAGCTCATACACAGCCCGCAGGGCCGACAGGCTGGAGCCAGCAGTACGCTGGACCCAAGTGGCGGCGGGCGGGGTTGGATCTGCGGCGTGTACGACTGCTACGGCGCCGGAGCCCGACGGCCCACGCAAATCGACCCACCTGCCCCAGGTGTCTGGGTCTTTTTGAAAGCGCAGCTCCGTTCCGCGCCATTCATGCTTCGGCATCGGCCCCATGGGGCCCGGCGCCCCGTCTTTTCCGGCAGGGCCCGTCGGACCTGAGGCGCCCGGCCGTCCGTCCTTGCCGTCGCGGCCTGGGCGTCCATCAGCCCCAGCAACACCAGCGCGCCCTTCAGGACCTGAAGGTCCGGACTCGCCGTCTTTGCCGGCTGGGCCAGTGGCGCCTGGCGCGCCGTCTTTGCCGGCAGGTCCCGGCTCACGCGCCAGCGCAGTCACGCGGTCCCGAAGGTCTGCGAACGACTTGGCAAGGGCGGTCAGGATGTGATCAGACACTTTCAGGGTCCCGCAACAGCGCCAGCACGCTCTGGTGCAGTTCATCCTGTCGAGCCTGCGCACGATCCCGCGCTGCGGTCGCACGAGCAGCTTCCCGAAGCGCGTCCGTCTGGGCTTCAACCCGCTTGATGCGCTCCAGTTCTGCTTGTGCCACCTCGTCGCGGTTGGTGTTTGCCGCTGGGTCTGGTGCTGCGGTGCTGGACGTGTCATCCGCGACGCCTGACACTGGCAGGCCCAGCGCCCGCTCCCGTTCAGCGTCGTCGGCGCGCTCCTGATCCACCACATCCGGGTCGTCGCCCTGCTCCCCGATCACGCTGGAGCGGCTGCGGAAACCGTTCTTGACCTCCAGGGCTTTGCCTTCCACGTCCTGCACGGGGTGGATGTATTCCCAGCCGTGGGGTGCATGCTCAGCACGCACGATGGCCTCGCGCTCTTCCGGCGATACTTTCCCCGCCAAGAGGGCCGCGTCGGCGAACCACTCGACTGCGCGCTGGCACATCTGTGGGATGACGATCTGCCATTGGCGCTGCGACGCAAAACGGCGGTATTCGTTGATGACGACACGCAAGGTGCGGTCGCTGACATTGGCGATGTCGCCCACGGCCAGCTCGTAGGGCACGCCGGTGCCGGCCGTGGTGCCCAGGTGGCTGGTGCGCATGTAGTCGCTGTACGACGTGCCTGCATCCGGCGGCTTGGCGAACGCCACCGTCTGGCCGTCCTCCAGTTCCTGCATCAGCCCGGGCTTCATCGGCAGGAGCGGCGCCGCTTCACCGTCGATTTCCGACTCCAGGCCTGTCAAGGCCTGGTGGTTCGGGTCGGTGGGGTCAAGCGAGGGCAATGACCGGCTGATGAATGCCACGAAGAGATTGGCAATCTTCTGCCGCTCCAGCGTGGCGTCCTCGTAGTCCAGGATGTTGCGCTGCTTGGCCAAGATGGGCGCCAACGTCGGCACCCCGCGGCGCGCGCCGATGCGCTTCGGCTCGAACATGTGGAACATGTCCTCTGCAGGAACGCGCACCAAGGCCGTGGCGTCAGGCGTGCCGCCGGCGCCAGACCAAACGCCGTCGCCTGGGTGCTCTTTGTAGACCCAGTAGGCAATCTTCTTGCCGCGGTTGTCGAACTCGATGCCCGAACGGATCTTGTTGTTGACCGGCAGGCCGGTGTAGGTGTCCGCGTCGAAGTTCGGCACCATGTCGGCTTCCAGCAGCTGCACCTGCATGGGTACGGCGAGACCGTCCGAGGCCTTCCGGTAGCGACGGCGGCCGAACATCTCGCCCCTCTCGATCCAACTGCGCACCGCCAGGGTCTGCATGCCATAGGCATCAAGCACCCCGTCAGCGTCTGCTTGGCGAACGAAGTCCGTCCAGAGGTCGTTGATCTCCTGCCTGCGCTCCTTGGACTTGATCCGGTGAAAGCGCGGGGTGATGGCGATGCCGACCAGAGTCGTCGTCCATTTCTGGATGATCGACTCGCTCGACCAGTCGTTGCGCGCGGAGTCGCTTGAGCGATCGCGCAAAACCTGCAACGCAGCGTTGATGGCCTGGTTCGGCCCGGTGGAAGGTGCATTCCACGATGCCATGCGCCGTCCACGGCCTGCGGCGTCGTATCGATTCATGAACTGCCGGAAGGCACGACCCATAGCCGCGTCCTCGGCGGACACTGGCGGTTCCGCCTGCGCTGTTTGCGGATTTTTTGGCGGCCGGCCGATGCGCTTGCCGTTTGCCGTGAATCGCGGCGCCATCAGAAATCCCGACCGCCGTACACGGCATAGTTCTGTCGCGACACCTTCTGGCTCGAAGCCGCGCGCTCAGCTGCAGCGAGCTGGGCCTGCATGTCATTGCGGGCCTTCATCAATGATTCCGTCGTGTTGTACGTGATGGTCTGGCCGCCGAGCGTGACCGAGCGCGCGCCGCGTGCAATGGCCTTGTTCAAGGCCTTGACGTAGCCCCGCAGGGTTGCGGCATCTTCGGTGGTGGTGCTCATGGTCCTGCAGTTTGCCAAACACCTGCGAAACGCTGCTGCGGTTAAGTTTCGGACTTTTGCGAAAATGCCGGAAACAAAAAGAAAACCCCGCCGGAGCGGGGTGAAGGCCGTGGTGGCAGCCAAGGAGACATCTGTCGGTGTGCGCAACGCCACCAATCGAGAACTTTCGTGACCCCCGTTTTGCGACCTCGCTCGTGCAGGTGGTCAACCCGCCTTTGTCTGGTCGTAGGCTCGTTCCTCTCTATCGAGGTGACTCCCGGCGAAAGCACTCGATTGGTGGTCCTCGTCTTTCCGAGGCGTCAAGGCGCCGTATCAGTCCTGGGCAAACCTGAAGACCTTCTGGTCCGCTCTCCCCGGGCATGCCGAGTTGCGGTACTGTGCTGCGATCTGGTTGAAATCATATCGCATTTGCGAAATTAAAACAATACCCTACCAGATCAAAGGGCCGCTACCGATGACCGCCGCGCGCGGCGTTTGGCCGGCGGTCTCGCAGGCAAAGGCACAGCGCTAGGTTGTGAGACGATCTCGTTGGCTTGGACCTCACGGCGATCCTGCCGCGTGATAGCCAGGGCGTTTTTCTCAAACGGCGCCAGCCACGCGGGTACGCGCGCCCAGTCCTCGACCTTAAACACGCCCAGGCGGTGCAACAGCGCGCGCTGCATGCGGCAATGGTCGAACGTCTCGTTGCGCGCACGCAGCTTGCGCCAGGTGCCGTCCTTGCCGCGCACTTCCGCCTCCAGTTCGTCAAAAAATGCTGCAGAAACCCAGCCGTCGGGGTTGGTGTCTGGGTGGCGGGGGGCCGGGAAGTGGATGTAGCCGGGCCCGGGCGTCTGGCGGCGCAGGCCGGCGTCCACCTGGTCGGAGAGCTTGTTCGGGTTGCACAGCAGCAGCGGCACATCATCGCGGCCCTTCTTTCCGTTCTTTCCGACCATGTTCTCGCGCATGTCAGGCGCGTCCTTTGTGGAGCCGCCCTTGTACAGGAACGCCCGCTTGGCGAGGCCCAGTTGCCGCACGCGTCGATACCACTCGTAGGCGTTGTGGGTGACCCCCGTCTTGCCTTCCTCGTACACCCGCGCTTTCTTCTGCTTCCCGCTACCGCCCTGCTCCTGCACCATCACACGGCCGGCCTCGCCGCCGGTGTCGACGATCACGCCGATGGGGTGCATCTCAAGGTCCCTTGTCGTCGTGCGCCAGGTGCCCAACAGCACTTTTTCCGTCAACAGATCCCAGTCTTCAGGGTACGAGGCTGGATCAAGCGGTGCGAACTCGTTCTTCCCGATGCCCGGGCGCTTCGACTCCGTGATCTTGAAACGATCGATGACCCACTGCTCGCCGCCAGGTCCAACAGCATGCACCTGCACATCAAATCGCGCGTTTTGGCCGCCCTGCACGTCCACCGAGGCCGTGATGCAGCGCGCCGCCGGCGGAGCAATGAACCGCTCTAGGTCGACTTCTGCCCTGTCTCGCGGCGTCGTGCCGCTGCCTCGGGCCTCCACGAGCCGACGCTCGATGTACGGCATGCCCTGGTCGGTGTTGGTGGTCTGTTTCAGCTTTTGCTCGCTGCCCGTCAGCGCGTAATCCTGCAATCCGTACAGGTGCTGCGCAACGATCGATTCCCAGGACTGGTATGCCGCAGCTACGCCCCCCAACCAATAGCCCCTGATCGTTGACGTGCGCGGGCTGCCGACAAAATGCCCTTCGTCCGAAAGGCTGCAGCCATCGGGAACCCATATGCCGGCCTTGTTGAGTGCGCCCTTCATCTGATGCCCGGGCTCGCTGCCGCAGTACGGGCACACCACCTGCCCGTAGTGTTTCGCCATCGTCGGGATATCCATCGTGCGGATCTCTTCGAGCAGCTGCTTGATGGTCGGCAAGCGTTTGAACAACGAAAGGCCGGGGGCTGCT
Organism: Delftia sp. ZNC0008; assembly: GCF_000799035.1. Classification (NCBI taxonomy): domain Bacteria; kingdom Pseudomonadati; phylum Pseudomonadota; class Betaproteobacteria; order Burkholderiales; family Comamonadaceae; genus Delftia; species Delftia sp. ZNC0008. Next base: position 31,532 of record NZ_JTKZ01000388.1, on the reverse strand, counting down.
TCAAACCAGGCGCGGCAATCCAGGCAGCGCCAGTAGAACCGTCGGCGATCGGAGCGGTTGTAGAGCGACAGAATCCCGCCAGTGGGAGGCGCCTCGTGCGGCGTTGCCGGTTGCCAAGACGGATCTTCCAGTGGGTAGCCCGGGCTGGATTCCACCAGCGTCATGCCGCGCGAGAGAAACGTCGTGGTGCGCTTCTTGGCCAAGTCGAACAGCGGGCCCTCCCCGTCCACGTTCTCCGCATTTTCGATCCGGTCGATATCCGTGATTGCAACGTACCGATAGGTCGAGCCTGAGACGTTGCCCACGGTCGGCCAGGCGATACGCACCCACATGCCATGCCGAAACATCGTGTCGAAGGTGTTGCTGTCCACCGCCCTGTCGGATTTCATGGCCTGGACCTTGGGCGAGTACCGGATAGCGCGGTCCACGTCAGTCTTGGAAAACTCTCGGGCCTTGTCCTTGGACATCTGCACGAACAGCATGTCCCCTGGGTCGTTCACCACGGTGTGTGCCATCCATCCGAGCAGCAGCGACGCAGTCTTGCCCGTTCGGGCCGGGCCTACGAACACCACGGCTTCATGCCTGCGGCTGGCCAAGGCGTCTGCAGGCTCGACCATGTACGGGGTTTCGGCAGGAGACCAAGAGGTCTTTGGCGAGCCGGGCTGCTGGATCACCAGTGTGTCGGCGATCCCCTCGCTGACACGCATCCGGTTGGGGGGCCTCAAGGCCTCGAAGCCGCTGCACGCGTCCGACAGTGCCTGGGCGTAGTGGTCGCTCACGGCTTTGCCTCTGTGAACAGCGCCAGCTCGTCGGCGATGTGGTTCAAGGCTTCATCAATCGCCACCTCGATGTCCTGCAGCACCTCGGGCGCCAGGCCGAATTTGCGCTCCAGCGTGTCGGGTAGCGACCGAAGCCCCTGCGACAGGGATGCAACCAGTGTGGCCGTGGCCTCGCGGTAAGCGGTGCGCGGTAGGTACTCGCCTGTCTTGACCTTCAGCTGCAGTTCGTTGAGGCCTGCGAGTGCCGCTTCTTTGCGGGCTTTCGCCAGCAGGTGACGCGTGGTGAGGCTCAACTGTCCATCTGCGGACTCGAGGTCTTCATCCCCTACGTCTTCCCCGGCCTCGATACGGCGGGCCATCTCGGTCGCCTTTTTCGGCGAGTAGCCCGGAGCCCGGCCACCGCGCGGGATGTACGGCCCGCGGCGAAAGCCCGGAGGCAACTCCGTTATCCCATCCGCGCCAAGGTCGAAATCTGCATGCATTTCGCAGATTGTCCATTTTTCGCGTTTGCGACACAAGCCCCGACGCCATTCGTTTTCCAGGGGGTGCGGCGCCGCGCTGCCGGTTCGGCGGCCGGTTCCAAAATTGCTTAAATTTTAAGCGGGTGGCATGTGTGGCGTTTGAAGGGCTGTTTTAAATTGGTCATACCCCGCGCAGACGAGATCAATTCTAAAACCCCATTTAAACGCCACCTACGCCACCCTTTTTAGGTTTTTTGCTTAAAAAATAAGCAAACTGCGCTGATTTTTAGCTTTTGCGAAGTGACGCAAGCCAATTTTAAAATTTTCGGGCCAGGTTTTACCCGGGCTCAATGAGACCCGCGGCGCTTAAATTTATCGTCAGGGTCCCCCGCGCCCGGCAGCCGCGCAGAACACGGCTTAAAAGCAGGCGGCATGTGTGGCATTAGCTAGTTGCTCCTGACGAGCACGGCCCATCGGCTCTGATGGCTGCTGATCAAACGCCACACATGCCACCCACCTACGAGGCGGGGGTGCTACGCCACCAGGCACGTAGCCTGATCACAACATGTTGATGGGACGCCAGTGCCCAGTGCTGTGCAGATGGCGCAGGCAGGCCGCCGATGAACCCTGATACAGTACGCACATGGCGGGTTCGTACTGCAAAGCTTGTGATAGGTTTACGCTGTACCGGCTAGGGGACAGCGCTTTACAGCGGTGCAAATGTGGGTATGGGAGTGCAGTTTATGCGCCCCCGCAATTCAAACGCTCGGAGATTGACTCACGGGGCGAAGAGAGTCCGCAGAGTCAAATAAGCAGCGTGGATATTAGCCCTCTAGAAGCGGTGTGCGACGCAATTCGCAAAAACTCCGAGCGACAGGATATTCCAGACACCACGCTGCAGGATCTTCTAAAAGATGCTACAGCACGAGATCCAGTGAGCCGAGATGCCGTTGCACGGCATTCACACATCGAAGAATTAGATACAGAGGCGACAACACCCAAATGTCCGAAATGCGCATGGCCCCGAATAAAAGAGGGCTCTGTTTGCGGAAATTGTGGAATTGTTTATGGCAAATACAACAGTATGCGCATTGCTGAATTGAGTGCAATACGTACACAAATTAAGCAGCGAGAACGCAGAAGATTATGGGCGACCTTAGCGGCTATCGCAGTTGCTACCCTTGTCTATTCGGTGTTTAAATTTATTTAAGGGATCGATACATGCGGGGCTACGCAGCTCTAATTACCATCTTGACATCGGCATTTTTTAGTGTCCATGCACAACCGGTCTACAAATGCGGCAACACATACAGTCAGACGCCATGCGCCCCAGACGCAAAGGCTGTAGACATCAAAGCTTCTAATGGCTGTGAGATTGCTGAAAACAGATATCGGAGCGACTGCTTCGATAGGCGCTTGGCTGATTCTGATAAAGCGTCGGCCAAATTGAGTAAGGAAATCGCGCTTAGCAAACTCCGTGTTCAAAAAGTTATTGATGAAAACGGGCCCATCACGCCTCCTAGTGAGGCAACACTGGCGCGGAACTATGCGGCCTGTCAGGCAGCAATCCGCACAAAGTTAAAAGACCCTGACTCAGCAAAATTTGATGCGTTTACGCGCTCCGCCAATGCGGCTCCTGCACTTGATTATCCAACCTGGCACGCAGCGATAGCGTATTCAGGACTCGTTAACGCCAAAAATAGTTACGGGGGGTATACGGGATCGAAATTCGCCTGGTGCGCGTTCGACCTTGCCGAGCAACGCATTTTGTTTACTCGTGGTCCTGATTAAAACATCCAATTTGCTAAATTTCTGCTACACTACAAAAAGTGCTTGCAAACGGGAAAATCTTCGGGATATACTGACGTCACTCCGAAAGGGGTGGAGCGTGATAACTCCTAGAGAACAGTGGATGGCCGCACCCGATAGCAATGCGGCTTTTTTGCGCCTGTGCCAGATTGATTTATGGCCGGGAGGGCGACGGATACAACACCCCGCAAGGGGAAAGAAGTCCGCCTAGCTGTTCCTAGGTTATCAACCTCCCGGCCGCCTTGTTCCTGCGCGTGATAACGCTTGAGCAAGGCCTTGTAAGTCTTGAACAGGAGCACTCACCATGGCACGTTCTGCAGCCCTCCGCGTATCCACCGATACCGCATCCATCTACGTTTCCGTCACTCCTAAGCGCGCCCGCTTGACGCCTCCTGCAGATCCTATGGAAGCCATTGAATGGCACGTCCGGCAGATCTGCACCCTCGCCGAAGAATATGTGTGTTCGACCAACGGCCTGTGCAATGGCCACCCAGCGCGTATTGCCAACCACAAGCGGAAGCTCGCATCGCTTGGTATCGACGAGTCGTCTCTCATATCGTTCATTCACCGCCTGGCGCCGCCCACGCACTGACCGCAGTCCGAATGGCCCGACGAAGCCCGCCTTGTGCGGGCTTTTTTCATGCACTATAGGGGTATGACTCCTGCACCCCTGCTCCAGTTCACCAGCGTTCGCACTCGCGTTGAGCACGGCAAGACGCTCATCGGGATCAAGCACACAGCCAAGACATCCGCTGGCCTGCCCGTCACGACCACGTGGGTTGAGATGCCGCCAGAGGACGTTGGGCAGTTGATCAAGATACTGCAGGACACGCTGACCGAGCTGGGCCGCGAGTAGCGCGAGACTCATCCCGGCGGACCTCCACCCTCCGCCGAGCACCAGCGACAACACCAAGCCGGCCCGCGCCATCGGCCAACAGAGCCGCCCTCCCTCTCCACACACAAGCCCCGCACAACGGGGCTTTTTTGCGTCATGGCAGCCCACATAGATCGCATATCGCTTTTTGCGAAATTTTTGCATAGCATCTTCATTTCGCGTTTGCTATACTAGCTGCATAGCAACAAGACCTGGCGGGCGCGCGAGATGAAAACCGAAACTGCAGCAAACAAGGCCATGGAAGAACGCGCCGCTTGGCTTGCCAAGGGCGCTGAAAAAGCGCGATGGGCTGCAGTATTGGCGAGGCCCACTGCCCGACATGCAAGCACTCCAGTGACCAAACCGGCCGGTCTCCTAGGTCGGCTACTGGGCCTATGCAGATCGAAATTCCTGGCCCGCACTTTATAGGCTCGACGTCTTGCGTCAGTTTTTTGACCCGCAGAGTGGGCCCAATCCCACGGGTAAAACCCTTTCTAAGGCCTGTACTGAAGCACACCCCGGGGTGGGAGGGGTCGCCCGTTCAAATTTGAAATCAGACCTGGGGGGTGGGAGGGGTCGCCCGTTCAAATTTGAAATCAGGCCGCCTAGTGCTGCCCACGGGGCCAAACAGGTATTGGGGTGGCCTGCTGCGCACTAGCAATCCTGCGGCAACCCGCATGAATGCTAGGTTTTGGGTGGCCACTTGGGTGGGAACACCCTGGTGCTGCTCACGTACGCAGACGCAGCACCGGACGAGAAAACCCCTGTACAGGTTTCGCATAACTACTGTATATTCGTACAGCACACAGCATCCATAGGAGCTTCAGTTATGACAACGACACCCCAGGCGGACCCCTTCCCTATACAAACGCCCTTGGCAAATCACACCCCCCAAGTGCTTGCGGCGGGCTGCCTGCTTGTGATCGGCCGGCGTGCGCTGCACGAGTACGGAGCTCAACGAGGAGAGACTATGGGTCCGTTGGTTGCCCTGCTGCAAGAGGCTGTGGGGACGTGGGCTGCGGCCAACGAATGTGACCGATCGGCCGTACTGGATGCTGCTGCCTCGGTGGATGCGCACTTACTGCCGGATGACTTCCCGGCGACCCATTGAGCATGACAGGAATGAAATCGGCAGCCTGAAAGCTGCCGAACATTTTCGTGCGCTAAGCACACCTCTGGAGAGAAATGTGTGCGCCCCTTCAGACGCTCTGTCGGTCAAGCCGGTTCGTGCAGTTGCAGAACCATCGCACCAATTACCGTTGAGGCTGGAGCCTCTTTCGCGGTCTCGATGTCAGTGATGACAGAGGTCTGACTTTTGACACCCCGCTTTTTCTGGGGGCCTTTTTCCTGGCATTTTTCCGATGCCCTTTTCCCGAGGGGCTTTTTTCTGGAAAATTCCCCCTCTGCTTTTTCCTGAAGCGCCCCCGGCGGCGCCCAACAATCGTTCTCTGCCGATGGGCCCAGAGGCGCGATGATGCCCACCTGCTCCAGCTCCCGGCAGATCTGCTGGATACGCCGCTCGCTGACACGCTCGATGCGGCTGACCTCGCGGGTGCTGAACCCTCGGGACAGCATCGTGGCCACCCGCTGACGGCGGCAATCCTCGTCGTAGGAGACGATGCGTGGCACGGCCAGGTGATCCCCGCCGAACTCTTGAGACAGACGCTCGGCTGCGCTGCGCCCGATGAGCAGCACCAGCACCTGCCCCTCTTCCACCGTGGTGGGCACATAGAGGTTGTTGCCGTTGCCGTACCAGGCCGACAGGCGCAGCGTCGCGCTGAAGCCGATGACCGAGGCGATGTCGTCGAGGGTGGTGTTTTGTCGGTCCATGAGGTGTCTTTCAGAAAACGTCGGCGATATCGCGCAGGCCAATGCCGCGGCGGATGCGCACGCCCTTGGATCCTTTGTCCGAGGGGAAGCGGGAGTCGAGGCGGCGGCCGAGCGCCTTGGACGAGCTAATGAAGCGGACAAGGCCGCGCCGGCGCGCGTAGGTCTCCCACGACTCCCACAGGTCCGAGACCTTGGTGTGCAGGTTCTCGTCGATCTCGCAGCACTCTTCGATCCACTCGCCCAGCAGGTCCATGTCCTTGCGGTAGTCGGCGCTGGCGGCCAGCACCTTGGCCGGGGGATTCAGGCCTGATTGGCGATAGCGCATACCGGCGCGCACGATCAGGGCCAAGATGCCGGGCAGCTCGGCCTCCAGCTTCTCGCGCCGCTGGTCGTCCTTGACGATGTGGGGGTCGTTGCGGAAGTCGCGCTCGAAGGGCAGCAGACCCATGCGCCGCCAGATGCCGTTGTCGGTGCCCTTGATGATGGGCTTGTGGTTCGTGGGCATGTACACGGTCCACGTGGGCTCGATCTCGATCGAGTGCTTGGCCTGGATGCCGCGCGCCGTGATCGCGTCGCCGCCAGTCATGGCCTTGACGGCACCTTCCCGCAGCTCGCCGCCCTCGTCAGGCTCGTTGACGTACACGAACCGCGCGCCGCGCAGGCGCAGCAGGTCTTCCCGCGGCCCACCGGCGTTGCCGCCCATGGCGTCGCTGATAAACGAGGCGGCGTCGGCCGAGCGCGCGTAGCCGCCGAAGACCTTGCGCACTGCGTTGAAGATCGTGCTCTTGCCGTTGGCGCCGTTGCCGAAGGCAATGAACATCATGTCCTCGCGCGGCTGGCCCTGCAGCGCGTAGCCGAACGTGCGCGCGACGTACTCGACCATTTCCAGGTCGTCGAAGAACACGTCGCGTAGGGTCTGCTCGAAAAGCGGGCACTTCGCCCCGGGGTTGTACTCGCAGCCGGCAGACAAGGTGATGCGCAGGTCGGGCGAGGCCGGCATCAGCGCGCCGGTGCGCAGGTCGACCACGCCGTTTTTTACGCCCAGCAGGTGCCTGTGCTTGTCCAGCTCCGAGGACGGCACGCAGACGCGCGGGTCGCTCTCGGCCAGCTTGACCATGGCCGCCACCATGGCGGCGCGCTGGCTCAGGCTGCAGAAGGCGAAGAACTCGCCCGGGTCGGCGTGACTGGCCGCCTCGCTGGGCAGATCCTTGATGGTCTCCTTGGCGTAGTGCGCAACCTCGGTGTTACCGCCCATGGCTGTACGCCAGTACACGCCCGTCCAGACGTACCAGGTGGCGGTGTCCGGGCAGAACATCAGGCTGTCGCCGTAGCGCGCCAGCATGCGCTCGGTGTTGCCAAACTCGGTCAGCGGCGCGACAGCGGCTGCGGCCGGCGGGCGCTCCACCTTGATGAGCTTCTTGAACTCGGTCTTGTTGATGGCCAGGCCGAATTCCTTGGCGCGGCCGGACACCAGGCTGTAGGCCTCGATCTCCAAGATGGGGAACTCGAGCAGCAGGCGGGACACGTCCGGCATGACACGCGTCTGCAGTGTGAGCATGTCCGGGGCCTCTTTGAGCAGCCTCTGCATCTCGGCCAGCGCGCCGCGCATGCGCTCGTCGTTGCTCGCCGCCATCTGGTCGCGGCGCCAGGACAGCAGCCACCGGCCGGTGATTGGCGGGCCGCCACGGTCTCGGCCGAAAGAGTCCCAGCGGCCTTCCACGTCCTTGCGGCCGGCGTAGCTGTCGCCGGTGGCACTCCACTCGTCAGCCAGGTCCAGCGCGTCTTCTGAACCATCGAACTCGTGGTGCAGCGCCATCAGCGCATTCAGCCACTCGGCGCGCGAGACGCTGGCTTTGCAGTCGAACAGATACTCGCGCGCCTGGTCCATGGTCCAGCCCAACTTTTCCGGGCCCAGGGCGGCCAGGTTGGCTTCGCCGGTGACCGTCAAGGCGCCCGGCACGGGCAGCGGGCCTGTGTCGCCGAAGCGCTGGGCGTAGAGCTTTTGCACGCCGGGCGATACCGGGGCGACGGTGTCCTGCAGGCCCCACAGATGTGTGTCTGGCGTGGCCTCGCCGGTGACGGTCACGAAGCCGTTGTGACCGAAGAACTCGATGTCGAAAAGGCCGTCGAGGCGCGCCGCGCCAGCCTGCCCGCCGACGCGTTTGGACTTGTGGGCGTTGTCCTTGCGGCTGGCCATGGCGCCCAGGTAAAAGGCGCGCAGCCCAGTGCCGGAGGGCGAGAACTCAGCGTAGGTGTCCGAGATCAGGGCCTCGATGCGCGCGTCGGTGATCTGGCCGCCGGACACACAGCCGTCGAAGTCCAGGGCGACGATGCCGCCGTTGGCGATGGGCGCGAAGCCCAGGCCGGTGTAGCCGCGCTCGCGCACGGCATGCACTGCAGCGTCAAACGTCGTGAGCTGGGCCAGATCCTCGACCGTGCCCTGCTCTCCGTTGCGGGGCGCGCCGTTGGCGTAGAAAGGGACCTTGCGGGGCTTGGGCTCGTCGGGCTTCTTGACCAGGCGCCAAACGAGCCACTGCTTGCGCTCGCGCAGCACCTGGGGGATATCGGGAGGGGAGAAAGTCATGCAGGCTGGCTCGCGGGTTTCTTGGCAGAGCCGATGAAGGCGCAGCGCACAGGGTGGCCGATGTCCTCGGTGGCGCAGGCCGCCAGCGCTTCAGTGACGGCGGCATAGTGCTCGGCCGTTGGTGCGTTGGTCTTGACGAGATCTTGAACCGCCTGCGCGAGCAGACGACGGGTGACGGGCGAAGACATAGGCTGGCGACCTGTTCTGCGAACACCCCGTGGGCAGGGGCCGGGAAGTAGAGCGCCAGCCATGACCTCGCCGCAAAACGAGGACTTCGAGGCCCCTGCCCACGGGGTTCTGCGGATGCTGTGGATGTAGGCTGGCGTCGCTAAATTGTATATCGCATTTGCGAAATAACAAAAAGAAAGACCGACGGCAGCGCGTCGGTCTTGGCTGAGGGGGATTGCGCTACGAGGCGAACAGCAGCGCTGTCTCGATGCGCTGCCCTATCCAGCGGATCACGGGCACCGCCATGGAGTTGCCTAGGGTCTTGTAGCGAGGGCCGTCGACATCCTTGACGCGCCAGCGCCCCGTCTTTTTGTTCTGGCGAACCTCGAGTCCAGCAGCCATGCACTGGTCGGGCGTCTCGCTGTCGTCCATGGCGCGCCAGCCCGACCAGTTCGGGGCGCGCGTGTGTCCGTCCGGAAATCCCTGCAGGCGCTCGCACTCAACGGGGGTGAGACGGCGCACCGCCCAAGTGGATAACAAAGCTGGCGGCGGGCTGTTGGCATCAAGAGCGGTTGTGTACTCGGGGTACACCTTGCCCGCCTGGTTGCTGGCCGTGTTGTGGAGTTTGGTGCTGTACGCCACCGCTGCATGGCCCCCGCCATTTTGATGAGAACCCGCGTGGCCCATCGACCGAAGCGTCGAGGTCACAGGCCCTACACCAAAGCCGTTCTGACCGGAGGCTTTGCAGTCGAAGGCGATAGCGGGCGCGTGTGCACCGGCCGCCAGCGGATGGCACGGATCACCAGGCTTGGGGCTGCTGTAGTTGGCCGCGCTGGTGATCTGCGTGGTGTCGAAGGGAATGGGGATCAGCGGTGTTCCGCGCCCCGTGCCGTCCTCGCTGGCGTCGAAGCCTTCACCGCGCAGCGTATGCGCCGTCTGTGGAATGAGGTGGCTGTGCCCGTGGTTTGCGTCCTGGCCACTGGCCCCTTGCAGACGCCCGAAGCTGGCATCGAGCGTTGCAACGGTCTCTACGAGCTGGCCGCGCTCAGGGTCGTTGACTCCGCCACGGCGCCCAGCGCTTGCTGTAAGACTGCCGGCAATGTTTTGCCCCGCTTCTCGGCTCGGCGGAGAATCCCCGCGCAAGCCTTTGGGCTCAAGAAGAATCGGCTGTCGACCGGCCCAGTCTCCAAAATCTGCGAGAGCGAACACGCGACGGCGCCGCTGCGCCACTCCGAACCATTGCGCGTCCAGAGTTGACCATTCGACCATTGCTTCTGTGCCGACTGCGCAGCCTTCCGTACCCCAGCCTTTGGGGGGGACGGTGGTTCCGTCCAGACCTGCCAATGAGTCAACCACTGCTGCAAAGTCTCGCCCTTTGTTGGAACTGAGGGCTCCGGGCACGTTTTCCCAAAGAGCAAATCGAGTTCCGCACCAGAGCCGGGACCAGGTGATGATGTCGATGGCGGGGAAAAAGAGGCCAGAGCGTTCACCGGCAAGTCCTTTCTGTTTGCCAGCGATCGACAGATCCTGGCAGGGAGATCCGAAAATCACGAGGTCCACCGAGCCAAGGGAGGCAATGTCCATCTCGGTGATCTTGGTGATGTCGCCCAGGTTTCGCACATGCGGGTGCCGAGCAGCAAGTACGGCGCAGGCGAACGGGTCAATTTCCGCCACGCCTGCGCACTCCCACCCGAGCGGCGCCCACGCTGCGCTCGCGGCCTCGATGCCGCTGAAGAGGGATAGGAATCGCATGGGTCAGCCGGCCGACTTGGGCTGACAGAACAGCTCGTGGTTCCACAGAACCCGAGGCATCAGGAATTTTTGGCCGCACTTGGCGCACTGTTGGTATCGGACGTACATGCTCAGCTCCGATCCACAGGGCACATGCTCGCCAGCGTGTCCATCGTGATGATCTCCGTACCGTGGCGTTTATGCATCACCAGCGATGCGTCGGAGATGCCCTTGGCGAGGCGAGAACGGCAGGCGCCACGCTTGCAGGTGGCCAACTGGTAGAGATAGGCGGTAGTCGTGCCGGCCAGGGTGGCAAAGTCGTTTCGGCGCTCATCCGAGCCCAGCTGACGCAGCAGGGCCAGGAGCGGCGTGGATGGAGGGGGGAGAGGTTGTCGCATGTGCTGAATTGTCGCATTCATTTAGCGTTTGCACAATAACACGCGCAAGCGTATAGCACACGCGATAAACGTAAGCCTAGCAACGATTCTATGCTCACATTTTTTACAAGGTCAGCTTGTAAAATACTTCGGTATTCGCTATCGTTGATGCGAATCACTTCAGGACACAGACCATGGATCTCACCAGCCTCCGTATCGCAAATGCACGCAAAGCAATGGAAGCCGTTGGCGGCGTGAATAAGGCGGCGGCAAAGATGGGCTACGCAAACGCAGCTTTCCTCAGCCAGATCTTCGGCCCGAACCCCACGAGATCGCCGACCGAGAAGACCATGCGGCGCCTGGAAAAGGCTTTGGAGCTGGAGGAAGGATCTCTGGACAAGGAAGCTGCGCCTGAATTGCCAGCCCAATCGGCTGTCGTGACGACACAGATCGACCCCGGCCAGCTCGCCCAGGTGATCACACTGGTCAACCGGCTGCTGGAAGAGGAAAAGGTCTCTCTGCCCACCGATCGTTTCGCCAACCTGGTGGCCGTGGCATACGACGAGGCTGCAGAACACGCGGGCCAGGCGCGCGAAAGCAAACTGCGCCAAGTCGTTCGCCTGCTGCGCTGATCTGCAGCCGCCGGGAGACGGGTGTTAACGCGAGACCGCATCTTTGGCCGCCACAGGCAGAGAATCCAGGACTTGGCAGCACTCAGCGCATACCTTGAAGGCCTTGAACGGCCGCGCGCCCTCCCCGCTTTTCTCCTTCTCGCAACGCAGGCAGTGGATGGTTTGCAGCCGGCCCAGAGATTCCAGCCCGCTGGGTGTACGGCCTTTCTTCGGGCTACGCATGGACACCTCCAGGCCAGGTCACGAGGCCTTGCAGCTTCCGTGCACGGCACGCGGCGGTACGCTGCGCCCCGCTCATCTTCGGGCGCTGCACGTCCTTCATCTGCCCGAGCTGATAGCACGCCACCAGATTACGGCCGCCGTCGGCCGGCTGGTCCCAGGCGGCAATGAACACCTGTCCCGCACGCCGCAGCTCGTCGACGTAGTGACCGACTGTCTGGGTGTGCAGCCCGGTGATCTCTGCCAACTCGGCGCGCGAGTAAGGCCCTTCGTGCAGGGCCTTGATGAGTTGGGCGTATGCAAAGGCGCCAACCTTTCCTGAGCGCTTCATGCTTTCGCCACTCCGCAGACTCCGTGGTCGATCAGCACTCGCTCCACCGCACTGGTTGCGTCCCAGGCCTGGGCGTGGGTGAGCCAGCCAGGCGAACGCAAGGCATCCTTGATTGCACTGGCTGGCGCCGCAGGCAACGAGCGCACATGCTCGGCCATCAGCTCTCGTACCAATGCCACAACGGCGCCTCGCTGGCGCAGACGGGTCACCTGCAGCGCGGCGTCGCTGACCTGGCTGCGACCATGCTTTTTGGCCACGTCTTGCAGGCGCCCTTCGTGGGTGCGCAGCAGCTTCTCCAGCCGCTCTTGTTGCTCAGGTGTCATCGCCATTTCTCCATTGGTTTGCCCGGCGTCTCCCAGACGATGTCCATCGTCAGGCGCCAAGCATCGTCGTTGTCGGCCCCTGCACGCAGCGCGCCGTGCACAGGAGCCATGGGGTTGCGCTCGCAACACGGGGAGCCCGGCCGGTGCGCGTAGTGGTAGCCCCCGCAGGTGCAGACGGCGTGACTGTGGTCGGAGCAGTGCTTGATCAGCAGCACGAACGACGTGCGCCGCGTGCGGCATGCAGGGCAGCGGAAGCGGCGCGGCATCTCAACGAGCCCCTGCAACTGCGCGGCCGCGCGCGGCGCGCGTCTTGCGCATCTGCTCCGCGGGGGTGAGTGCACGCCCCGGGCGCGGTGTGTCCGGCTGGCGACCCCAGGCGAACACCGGCACGAACAGCCGGCCGTTCTTGTCGGGGGCCCAGGCGGACACGTGCAGATCAGCGCGATGCTTCTTGATCCAGCGCGCCAGGCGCCGGGCGGCCATGCGGGTGGCCAGCTCCAGGTCGGCGTACCCCATCGGCTTTTCTCGCAGCAGCTGCTGCAGCGCGAGGGACTGCTGTTGCGTGATGCGCTCAGCCACGGGTGCCCTCGGCGGCTTGCTGTGCGGCGACTGCTGCGCGCAGGCGCGCCACGCGCTCCGAAAACATCTTGCTCATGGCGGTGGCGTCTTCGAGGGAAGCCTGCCAAGTAAGCAGGGACCTTTCAGCCTCTTTCAGTTGCTGCTCACGCAGCTGCGCCACGGTGCGCGGCTTGAGGAAAGCGAACATCGCAGCCTCCTTGGTTGTGTTTGCGATGGGCGCACTTTAGCGTTGAATTTCGCTTTTCACAAAATCGTGTCGCAAAAATCCACGAACTTGGCTCGGCTATTTCGCAAACGCGAAATGTCGTGCACAATGCAGGCTCCGCAAACGCAATTTCGCAAGTTTTTACGGAGCCAACCATGACCATCGAAGCGAAGATTGACGAGACCAACAACCTGCTGCGCCAGCTGCTGGCCGCATTCCAGTCCGGCCAGCAAGTCGCCGGCGAAACCGCAGCCACCGGCACCCGCAAGCGCCGCACCAAGGCAGAGATCGAGGCAGACGAAGCCGCTGCCGCCGCTGCTTCGGCCGGCACCCAAACCGCTCATGTCGTCGATGGCGACCCGGCGGGAACGGTGTACTGGGCCAGCGACGCCCACAAGCTGGTGTTCGCACAGAAGCCGGGCGAGGCCGCACCCCAGGGAAACGAGTTCTCGCAGGTGTCGAGCACCGACTACCTGGCCAAGAAGGAAGCGTTCGCCGCTGCGGAGAAAGCTGCCGCCACGCAACAGACCAGTGCCAGTACCGCGCCTTCTGCAACAGCCCAACAGGCCACTGCCTCGGCCGCGACTTCGGGCGCCGCTGAACCCACCTGGGACGAAGTGGTCGCCGGCCTGAAGTCTCTGGCGCAGAACCCTGCGCACGGCGCCACTGCGGTGATGGCCACCGTCCAGAAGTTCAAGCCCGGCGCTGCCAACGTGCCCGCCCTGAAGGACCTGGGCCAGAACGCCGCAATCCTGGCTCACGTCAACGGCCTGCTGAACCCCAGCGCCGGCGCCGAAGTGGACCCGTTGTTCGGCTGATCGACAACCCCTCCAGCAAGCCCCTTCCATGAGGGGGTTTGCGAAGTAGCTGTCTCCCCAACACGCCCATGTCCAAGAAACACGCCCGCCTATCGCCATCCAGCGCAGACCGCTGGACCTCGTGCACGGCCAGCCCTGCGGCGCAGGACGGCATCCCGAACGAGAACAGCGACGCCTCGCGCGCCGGCACCACCTGCCACCAGGTGCAGGAGGAACTGCTGCTCAACCCCGACCGCGACCCGCAGGTATACCTGGGCGCGAAGCTGGTTTTCTGGTCGCACCCAGAGAGCGATAGCAAGGGCGAGACGTGGAACGAAGAGTTCCATGCAGGCATGGCCGCAGCGGTTCAAGTCGAGGCCGAGGTCGAAGTCACCCAGGAAATGATCGACGCGGTCGTTTCGGCCGTGACCTTCATCCGGGAGCAGCACCAGCTGCTGGGCGGCGAGTTGCTGGTCGAGCAGCGCGTGCCCATCGGTCAGTTCACCGGAGAGGAAGACGCCTACGGCAGCGCCGACGTGATCCTGCTGGGCGCCGACTGGCTCCATGTCATGGACTCGAAGTTCGGCCGCAAGCGTGTCCACGCCAGCAAGGTGATTCGCCACGAGTCTGTGGACTTCATCACGGGCGAGATCCTGCCGCTGCTGCTGGGCCCCAACCTGCAGATGGCCAGCTACGCCCTCGGCGCAGTCCATGCACACGATGTTTTCGGCGAGGTCAAGACGGTCACGATGACCATCGTGCAGCCGTTCATCGGCCACACCGACAGCTTCACCTGCACCATCGACGAGCTGCGCGAGGTCGAAAAATTCCTGGCCGCCAAGGCTGAAGAGACGCGCACCGCACCGCGCTTCGTCCCCGACTACGACAACTGTTTTTTCTGCCGGGCCAAAGGCAACTGCTACGCGCAGACCTCGAAGGCCTTGGGCACGGTCTTCGACGGCTTCGGCGAGGCAGACAGCGGCATATTGCGCCGGCCCGACCCGCTCAAGCTGGGCTCTCAATACGCCCTGGTGCCGTTCGTCCAGCAGTGGGCCAAGGATGTCGAAGAGGCCACCTACCGCGCGCTGCAGAACGGAGAACCAGTGGTGCGCAACGACGGCGTGCCATACAAGCTCGTGCCCGGCCGCGCCGCCAAGCGCACCTGGCGTGACGAAGAGGCTGCCGCTGCAGTGCTGCATGCCGCTCGCATCCCGCGCGACCGCATGTACCTCTTCCAGCTCATCAGCCCGGCAATGGCCGAGGCGATGTCCAAACAAAAACGGCCCCCCAAAGGCCAACCCCCGCAGCCTGCAGAGCTTCCACCCAGCAAGTGGAAAGACCTGCAGCCGCTGATCGCCCAGGGCGAGTCTGCACCGCAGATCGCCTTGGCTACAGACCCGCGACCGGCACTGTGCAAAGCAGACGGTTTCGAGGACGCGCCCACGCCTATTGACCCTATGGCGGCTTTGTTCGGCGAGTGATTGCCGAGCGCCATCGATACGCAAAAAGCCAACTTGTAAATCTCAAAGATCGGAAATCAAAATGGCATCGAACTTCGCATCCAGCAAGCCTGTAATCCTGAAAAACGTGCGTCTGCAGTGGGCCGACATCTTCCAGGCGGCGGCCGGCGAGATCAACGGCAAGAAGACTGAACCCAAGTTCAAGGTCGTCGCCCTGTTCCCCAAGGACTCCGAAGCAACCGCAGTGGCGCGCGCAGCGCTGCTCGCTGCAGCAACGGAACTCTGGGGCCCCAATGCGCAGAACGTGGTCGCCAACATCAGCGCCAATAGCAAGGCGGTCCGCGACGGCAACTCCAAGATCGACGATGGCGGCAACGTGCGCCCCGAGTTCAAGGATCAGCTGTTCATCAGTGCCTCCAACAAGCAGCGCCCGCAGATCGTTGCGCCCAAGCTGCTCAACAACCAGTTTGTGACGATCACCGAGGACGGCCGCGGCATGGTCAACGGCATCGACGTGACGGACCAACTGGGCTACGTGCTCAAGGCTCCCTATCGCGGCTGCTACGTCAACCTGAAGGTGCAGTTCGTCGCAGGCAAGGCCTTCAAGGCAGCCAGCGGCGAAATGATCCCCAACCAGGTCTATGCAAAGTTGGAGGCCATCCAGTTCGCGCGTGACGGTGAGCCCTTCGGCGCAGGTCCCACTTCCGCAGAAGGCTTCGGCGAAGAAGAGGTCACGCAAGAGACCGTCGACGCCAACGCCCTGTTCTAAGGCCTGCGCGCACTTCGTGAAACAAACCCTCTGCCAGTGGCAGGGGGTTTTTCAAAAAGGAACTGGAAATGACGATCAAAAAGCTGCGCGGAAGGGAGCCAACATGTTTAAAAACCTGATCATCTACCGCATCGCAGCCTCGTGGGTTGCTGACTTCGCCGCGCTGGAAGCTGCCCTCGCAAAGTCTCCGTTCGCTGAATGCGGCCTGACGCAAGAACGTTCTGCCGGCTGGGTGCCGCCACGTCGCGAAGAGCACGGTGCGCTCGTAGAAAACATCGGCGGCCAGTGGGTGATGCGCTTCATGACCGAGGCCAAGATGTTGCCTGCCAGCGTGCTGGCGCGCAAGGTGCAAGAAAAGGCCGACGCCATCGAGGCTGCCGAGGGCCGCAAGCCCGGCAAGAGGGAAAAGAAGGATCTCAAGGACGAAGCCCGCCTCGACCTGCTGCCTCTGGCGTTCACCAAACAGGGCGCCATGTGGGTCTGGATCGACCCCCAGAAGCGCATTTTGGCACTCGACACGGGCAGCCAGGCGCGCGCTGACGAAGTTGTCAGCCTGCTGGTGGAATCCCTCCCCGGCTTCGCTCTTGCGCTCCTGGACACCCAGACCAGCCCCCAGGCCGCCATGGCGCACTGGCTGGCCACGGAAGACACACCGATTCTCTTTTCCGTCGACCGCGAATGCGAACTGAAGGCTGCCGACGAGTCCAAGGCCGGGGTGCGATACGCGCGCCACCCTCTGGATATCGACGAGGTACGCCAGCACATCGAGCACGGCAAGCTGCCCACGCGCCTGGCGCTGACCTGGGACGACCGCGTGAGCTTCGTGCTGACCGAAGGCCTGCAGATCCGCAAGATCGCGCTGCTCGATGCCGTGATGGAAGGCCAGTCGCAGGACGATGGCGGCTTCGATGCCGATGTGGCCATTGCCACGGGCGAGCTGTCCAAGCTCATCCCCGATCTGATCGAGGCGCTGGGCGGAGAAGGGCGCACGGGCCTGGGCCAGGATCTGCCGGCATCGCTTGAAAGCTTGTTCGGCTGACCACTGCCTTTCGCCAGCGGCCTGCTCGCGCGGGCTGCTGCCAAAACGCAAGGGAGCAAAAAGTGATCAATCAGACGGACCGCAAATTCCTCGCCACGGCCGAAGCCATCGGGCAAATCTGGAGCAAGGACCCCTCCACGCGCGTCGGCGCCGTCGCCGTGGGCAACACCAAGAACCAGGTGGCCTTCGGCTACAACGGCCTGCCGCCGGGCATCGCAGACACCGACGAGCGCCTGCAGAACCGCGACCTGAAGCTGTCGCTCACGCTGCACGCTGAAGAGAACGCCCTGGCCAATGCCTCGTTCGTCGTGCGCACCGTGTACGTCACGCACCACCCCTGCGCCGGTTGTGCCCTGCGCATTCTGGCCAAACGCAGCGTGCGCCGGGTGGTCTACATCGTCCGGCCGGACTTTGACGCCCGTTGGGCAGCCAGCTTGACCGAGGCTCGCATGCTGTTCGAAGAGGCCGGCGTGCAGATCGAGGGTTGCGAGCTGTGACCGCCCCTCTCTGGCTCGACCGCGAGACCTGGTCCGAGCATGATCTGAAAGAGGTCGGCACGGCACGATATGCCGAGGTGGCCGAGGACCTGCTGGTTGCCTATGCCATCGGGGATGGACCGGCGCGCGTCTGGGATTGCACGGCCGAAGAGATGCACGACGAGCTGTTCTACGCCATGGAGGACAAGGACAGCGAGGCCTGGGCCCACAACGCATTTTTTGACCGCACGATCCACAACGGCCCGGCCCAGGCGCATCTGCCACGCATCGCGGACGAGCGCTGGCGGTGCAGCATGGCAATGGCGCTGTCGCACGCCCTGCCCGGCGGCCTCGCCGATCTGTGCCGGGTCCTGAAGGTCCCAGCGGACATGGCAAAGCTGGCCGACGGCAAGAAGCTGGTGCGCCTGTTCACCCAGCCCCAGCCGGACAATCGCAAGATCCGTCGCGCCACGCGCCTCACCCACCCGGCCGAGTGGGAGCGCTTCAAGCAGTACGCCGCCAACGACATCACCGCCATGCGCGAGTGCGTGCGCCGCATGCCCGCCTGGAACTGGGACGCCTCCGCTATCGCCGAGTGGCACCTGGACCAGCGGATCAACCAGCGGGGGTTCCAGGTGGACCAGGCGCTGACACGCGCTGGCGCGCGGGCGGCTGTAGAAGAGAAGGCGCGCATTGCCACGCGCTTCGCGCAGTTGTCCGGCGGACAGTTAACCCCCGGCCAGCGCGAGAAATTCCGGGTGTACCTCGGCGAGCGCCTGGGCTACGAACTCGACAACACCCAGGCCGGCACCTTCCAGGTAATGCTGCGGGACCCGGACCTGCCGGCCGACGTGCGCGAGATGATGGAGTTGGCCATTGCCAGCAACAAGACGAGCACGGCGAAGTACGCCGCCCTGGACCCCGCCGTGTCGCCTGACGGGCGATTCCGCGGAGGCCTGCAGTTCGCCGGCGCCAGCCGCACGCGGCGCTGGGCAGGCCGACTCTTCCAGCCCCAGAACCTGCCGTCCCGGGGCCTGCCCTCGGCTGAAGTGATCGAAGACTATATCGAACACCTGAAGATGGGCACTCACTCCCTGTTCTTCGACAACCTGATGCTGCTGGGCGCCGCTGCCTTGCGCGGTTGCGTGGTGGCCGCCCCCGGCAAGAAGCTCGTGGTGGCCGACCTGTCGAACATCGAGGGCCGGGTGCTAGCCTGGATCGCGCGGGAGGAATGGAAGCTCAAGGCTTTCCGCGATTACGACGCAGGCACTGGGCCAGATCTGTACTGCATCACTGCGGCCACCATCATCGGCGGGGACCCCTGGCAGATCAAGGGCAAGAACCGCAACGCTTTCGGCAAGGTCCCCGACCTGGCCTCCGGCTACCAGGGGGGCGTGGCCGGATACCAGACGTTCGCGCGCAGCTACGGCCTGAAGATGGCCGACTTCTGGGACACCATCCAGCAGATGGTGCCGGCCCAGCACGTCGCCAAGGCATGGGAGAACCTGGCCTCCTGGGGCCACCCCCAACTGGAGTCCCTGGAGATCGACGAAATCGAGTGGGTGGCCAGCGAGACATGCAAGCTCGCCTGGCGCGCGCGGCACCCGGCCACCAGCAAGTTCTGGTACGCCCTGGGCGGCGCGGCCAAGGACGCTATCCGCAACCCAGGCTCCGTTTTCACCGCCGGACCCTTCATCAAGCTGCGCACGGTATCGCACCGCGGGCAGAAGTGGCTGGTCGTGCGCCTGCCCAGCGGCCGGTTCCTGACGTACTTCGAGCCGCACATTGTCGGCCGGGGGCGCGACGAGACCATCGCGTATTGGGGCGAGGCGTCAGAGGAAGGCAAGACCACGCGCCAGTGGGTGCGCGTCTTCACCCACGGCGGCAAGATGACCGGCAACTGCTGCCAGACCATCGCACGCGACATCCTGGCGCCCTCCATGGCCGTCGCCGAGAACCGCGGCTACCTGCCGGTGCTGTCGGTGCACGACGAGGCCTTGACGGAGGTGCCCGACACCGACGACTTTACGGCGGCCGGGCTCGTCGAGATCCTGGCCACCAACCCCGCGTGGGCCCCGGACCTCCCGCTTGCTGCAGCCGGCTTCGAGGCCTATAGGTACAAAAAAGACTGATGCTCGACAGCCCCGCAAGGGGCTTTCTTTTTTGCGATATTTCATTTAGCATTTGCGTTATGAATTTCGCACCCAAGGAGCCAGCCGTGCCTTACCCCGACCTCGACTCCCTCGTCCAGCGCGCCAATCGGCAGTTGGACGGGATGACCATCAACCGCGACCAGTTCTCACGAGACGCCATCGCCCTGGCCGGAGAGCTGCAGCGCTGGCGCGAAGCCCATGCCCGCCTGGAGGCAACCCGCCCTGTTGGGCAGGGCCATCCTTTCGACGGTGTCTTCAAAGATCTGTTCAAGGGCCAGGCACGATGACTCAGTTCTTCGACCTGATGATCGACACCGAGACGATGGGGCTTCCGCCGGCCGGTGCGCTCCTGTCGATCGGCGCCGTCTTCTTTGACCTGCACACCCAAACCCTGGGGCCGACGTTCAACCGCACGATCAACCTCGCCTCCAGCGTGAAGCACGGCGGCTCCATCGACGCAGGCACCGTGCTCTGGTGGCTGCGCCAGGGCGACGAGGCACGCAAGGCTGTGGCCTACGGCGGCGAGCCCATCGACCTGGTACTCGCCGACTTTGCCGCTTGGATCGCGCAGACCTGCCGTCACGACGACGTGCGCCCCTGGGGAAACTCTTCGACGTTCGACCTGACGATTGTGGGCGG
The DNA here is from genome assembly GCF_000799035.1 of Delftia sp. ZNC0008. Classification (NCBI taxonomy): domain Bacteria; kingdom Pseudomonadati; phylum Pseudomonadota; class Betaproteobacteria; order Burkholderiales; family Comamonadaceae; genus Delftia; species Delftia sp. ZNC0008. The sequence continues at coordinate 11,297 of NZ_JTKZ01000388.1, read as the reverse complement.
CGCATTCCAGCGGCTGGGTCTGAAGGCGCCTTGGTATTTCACCAACGAGCGCGACTTCCGCACCGTGCGCAATATGTTTCCGCATATTGAATATGACCCGGGCGAAAAAGGTGCAGGCGCTCACAACGCCTTGGCCGACGCGCAATTCCAGGTTGCGCATCTCTTCAAAATCAAGAACCGCAATAAGGAAGCCTGATGCCGCGTGAATCTGCCATTGAGCGCGCAGACCGCAAAAACCACAAGGCGGCGGGCCGTCTGCTGCTGAAGTTTGTCAGTCCAGGGCGTAACGGCATGCCCGATGACATTTTGCTCAATCCTATTCCACCCGAGCATCAAGAGATCGTGGCCCGCTATTTCCGCTTCGTGGAATACAAAAAGCCGAAAGGCACACCACGCCCCGACCAATTGCGCCGCCATGCTGAATTGCGCGCGTTGGGTTTCACCGTCGATGTCATCGACAGCCAATCCACCTGATGGAATCTGCAATGCCCTCTTTCAAACACAACTATGCCAAGCTCGACAATTTGATTCTTTCTCTTTTGCGGAAATACCCTACTTTCGCTGAGCTCTTCGCGCAGCCTGAGATACGAGCGGAGACCGAACGCCTCGTCAGCGTAGAACACGCACGCCCCGGCGGGAACAAATCCAAGGACGAATGGCGTTTTCTCGATTCTCGACTCCAAGCCTTGCGCAAATCCGGCGAGATTGAATATCAAAAGGTGCCTTCGGGCTGGCTGCTGGTCGATAAAAAGGTCTGAACCATGCCCACCCTACCCCCCAACTCAGACGAGCGCGACACCGCGCTGCGCGAACTCACCGCCGCCCTGTCCGTCACGGCGGCCGGCCAGCCTTTGGACATCTCGATCGGCGCGGCTGCAACCTTCATCGTCAGCCAGGTGGAGGCCGTGGGCGATCCTGAGCTGTTCGCGTATGCGGCGCGGACTCTGCGCCGGGTTGCTGACATCCTGCTGCCGCCGGCCGAATGACCAAGCGGTACACGCCCCGCCCGTGGCAGCCGGAAATGACAGAGCACATGCTCCGGGTGCCGCGGGGCAATGTGTTCGCTGGCATGGGCTCTGGGAAAACTGCTGCCACACTGGAAGCCCTGGCCGTCCTTCTGCTGTTCGGCGTGGTCCGGCGCATCTTGGTCATCGGCCCGAAGCGTGTGGCGCGCGACACCTGGCGCGACGCCATCGCCAGTTTCGGCCAGTCCTTCGGCTGGATGACCATCGCTGTCGCCATCGGCGACGAGAAAAAGCGGCGCGCGGCCATTCAGGCCGGCTGCCACATCACCGCGATCAACTTCGATAACCTGGACTGGCTGGTGGACAACTACGGCCTGGAGTGGCCGTTCGACATGGTGGTCGTGGACGAGTCCACAAAGCTGCGCGGCCTGCGCGTCTCCATCCAGACACACAAGAAGTCCGGCAAAAAGTGGCTGGCCGGCCAAGGCGCCAGCCGGGCGAAGGCGCTGGCGCGCGTAGCGCACACCCGGGTGCAGCGCTGGGTGAATCTCACCGGCACGCCGGCCTTGGCCGGCCTGGAAGCGCTCTGGGGGCCGTCTTGGTTCCTCGACGCTGGTCACCGCCTGGGCAACTCGTTCACGGCTTTCTCACACCGCTGGTTCCGCTCGGTGCCCGGTTCAGATCCGCAAAAGCAAGTGATCGAGCCCATGCCCTTTGCAGAGGATCAGATTCGCAACGCCATCCGCGACATCACGCTGGTGGTCGACATCAAGGACTGGGTCGACGTAGGCGAGCCGCAGGAGAACGTGATCTACGTGGATCTGCCAGCGCCAGCGCAGCGGCAGTATGACGAGATGGCGCGCGAGCTGGCGACCGAGATCGACGGCCAGTTGATCGAGGCGTTTTCGGCAGGCACGAAGAGCCAGAAGCTGCTGCAGATCGCCAGCGGCGCGGCCTATACCGACGACCAGGGCAACTGGGCGCTGGTGCACGACGAGAAAATTGAAGCGCTGAAGTCTGTCGTGGAAGAGGCCCTGGGCATGCCGCTGCTGGTCTTCTACCACTTCAAGAGCGATCTCGCCCGCATCCGAAAGGCCTTCCCTAAGGCACGCACGCTTGACGACAAGGGCGCGAAAGAAGACTTCGAGGCCGGGCGCCTGCAGATGCTGGTTGTGCACCCGGCCAGCGCCGGCCACGGCGTTGACGGTCTGCAGCACGGCACAAGCCAGTGCGTCTTTTTCTCGACGAACTGGTCCGCCGAGAACGATGCCCAAGCGATTGAACGCATCGGGCCCACGCGCCAGATGCAGTCCGGTTACGACCGCACGGTGACCGTCCACCGGATCGTGGCGCGCGACACCGTGGAAGAGTCCGCGATGTACCGGCTGCGCAGCCGTGTGTCAGTCGACGAGGCGCTGCGCCAGGGGTTGAAGAAATATCGCAAAACTTAGCGAAATACTTTCGCATTTCGCTTCGTTTTGCTAAACTGAATTTCGCATTCAACAAAGGAGGTGCGAAATGTCAGTGAACGGCATAGAGCTGGCGGTCGGCCAGCGGTGGAGGACCCGAGGCGGGGCGATGTTCGAAATAAAGGACGTAGGCAGTAGCTTCGTCCATGAAGGGTATCCCTACCCTATACGAGGCGCCTTTATCGGGGCCTACCCCAACCCCGCACCCATCTACTGGACCTCGGAAGGCGGCAATCACATCCAGCGGGCTTCGGGGCTGGATCTCGTCGAACTCATCAGCCAACCGGCCCCCACACCGGTGCCTCAGGCGGTAGACCTCCCGGTCGAGAGCATCGAGCTGGCGGCAGCGGATCTTCCCGGCCGGGCGCCCGACATCCTGGAAGCTGCAGCCGGCCACCTGCGCGACCGTGCAGCCACCTACGACAAACCCGAAGGCGAACGGTCGATGGCCCAGACCGTGGCCATCTTCAACCAGTTCCACGGCGCTGGGATGACCGAGGCCCAGGGGTGGCATTTCATGCAGATCCTGAAAGACGTGCGCTTTTTCACGCGCGACGGCTACCACCAGGACAGCGGTGAAGACTGCGTGGCTTATGCCGCGCTCAAGTGCGAGGCCAAGGCCCGTGAAGGTGGTGCCGCATGCTGACCGCCGTCTTTGCCATCCTCGGCGGCGTTGCGCTGCTGTTCTCCGGCTACCTGGCCGGCCTGGCCCGGGGCTCGGCCACCGGCCGCGACACCCAGTTGCTCGACTTCCTGGAGGCAGGCGGCTACTCCCTGCAGTGCCTGCGTGGCATGAACGGTGATGACGACACCTGGGCGGTGACCGACGGCGCCAAGGGCGTCATCGGCTCGCCGGCTTACGACTTGCGCGAGGCCGTGGAAGCGGCGACGGGGAACGAACCGGAGACAACCCATGGCTGACGAAGCAGACATCACCGCCGAACGCGATGAGCGCGAGGCACCTATGCGCCTGGCAGCCAGTCGGCGCAACCCCGGCCCGGCCGCCAACGGCCTGTGCCACTGGTGCGACGAGCCTGTCGCCTCCGGTCTGCGCTTCTGCGACGCAGACTGCCGTGATGACCACGCCCGGGCGCAGCGGGCGAAGGGAGTGGCGCAATGACGCAAGACACCAAAGTGCCGGGCATGGCTGTGACGGCCCTCGCCGGAGAGATTGTGGCCGCGCTCCTGGCAGATGAGAAAGATGGCGGGTATGACCTGACTGCAGGTCTGTTCGGGCCGAACTTTTCCACCTTGGTTCGACGCTGGGCCGCTGCGGAGTGGGCCGAGATTGCCAAAGAGCGCGAAATCAGCGACGAAGCGATCAAGGAAGCAGCGCTGGCGGCCGGCGCGGCTAAGTTCTACCCGGACGCCCAATCCAAGAAGCCATGGGGCGAGGAAGCCTTCTTGGTCACGGGCGGCTTTTTGCAGCGCTTTGCGAAGGCTATCTGTTCTGCGCCAGCCCTTGAAGACCTGCAGGATGACGAAGGCGAGAACCAAGCCGTTCGCATGTTTCTGCTGCTGTACGGCCAACCCGGCCTGACTGTGGCGCGCATGCGAGAACACATGGAGGCCGCCGGCTGGGACCACGCGCCGGAATGGGCCACCAAGCCCGAGGCACAGGGACACCTCACCAAGGCTGGCGCACAGTCCTGGCTTCGCCACCTGTTCGCGCTCGAAACAGCCTCTGTGGTCATACCCTCCCTATCGGCGGCCGACGAGGCGAAGCTGCTCAACGCAATAAAGAACTCGCCCTCTATGCCCATCGTGCAGATGCCTGCGCCAGCAGGCCCTGACGGTCATGTGCTTTATGGCGACTGGGATAAGGATGCGCCTGCGTCGATCCGCGACCGAAACGGCCAAGTGTGTCTGGCTCTGTGCAGGGTGTGCGGCAAGGCAGAAGCCGAGTTGACACCCGGTGAGCGTTGCTCAGGTAAGGAACGACCATGACCGACCGCATCGACCCCTACATCTTCATTCCGGCTGCCGTTGTTGAAGCCGCCCGCCGCAACATGCGCTCCAGTCTGCTGCAGCACTTCCAAGGAAATCAGCGCCGCCTCCTGGAACACCCTATCTTGGGCCATGTGGAGATCGGCAGTTGTGAAGTGCCTGGCGTGTCCACTGCGCAAGGCCGGCGCCTGTTGGAGCAGTGCGGCCGAGATCCGAGGATTGCCTTCCCCGAGTTGCCGCGCCGCAGCCGACACAGCATGCGGCGTTGGGCCCTGCCGCCGCGACTGCACGAGATGTTGCGTACCGAGGCGCTGCAGCACTTCCAGAGTCTGGGCTACCGCGTCGGCGAGATCGTGCCGGAGATCAGGGAGTGTGTATGAAAGCGCGATACCTACTGTGCCCAGGGGTGGTCCCGTCGCGGACCGATGGCGATCGGCATTTCATCGGTGCCAGCGAGCTGGCCGCACTGTACGGCGTACGAATGGCTGCGTGTCTGATCCTGCCCGAAGACGGGCACCGTGCCGACCCGCAGTACAGATGGCTGCGCCAGCAGCTACTGGCCCGCGCTGATCGCGGCGAATTGATCGCACTGCGCCCCCGCCGTGACGGCAAGTACAACACCCCTGCGCGAGGCACGCAATCAACACCTCAAAATTCGGATTGACGGCTACGCCACGGCTACGGCACCTTAAAAATGAAAAAGCCCGCTACTTTTCAGCAGCGGGCTTTTTGTTCTAAGTTCTTGTTTTTATTCAAGAATTCTTGGTGGGTCCTGCGAGATTCGAACTCGCGACCAACGGATTAAAAGTCCGCTGCTCTACCGACTGAGCTAAAGACCCGAACCACGCTTTGCATGCATCAGATGCTGCTCAGCGAAGACATAGATTCTAGCACCAAATTTTACGCCTCAATTCTTGATGCGGCTCAGTTGATCGATGATCCAGCCTGCGGCGCACTGGCCGAAGGTGGCGGTGACGGCTACCACCGAGCCGTAGCCATGGCAGTTGAGCGTGCCGTCGCCTTCGATGGCGCAAGAGGCATCGGGCGGGGCGACGGCCTCGCGGCTGAAGACGCAGGCGATGCCGATGCGCTTGCCTTCCTTGGGCGCGCCATGCTCGCGGCGCAGGCGGTAGCGCAGTTGGGCCAGCAAAGGGTCGTGCGTGGTGGCGCTGAGGTCTTCGATGTCCACCTTGTGCGCCAGGCGCTTGCCGCCGGCCGCTCCGACCGAAATGAAGCACTGGCGCGTGGCGCGCGCATGGGCGGCCATGGCAGTCTTGGCCTTGACCTGGTCACAGGCGTCGATGACGGCGTCCGCGTTCTGGGGCAGCAGGCGCAGCCAGTTGTCCGGATCCACGAAGTCGTCGATGCAGTGCACGCGGCAGGCCGGGTTGATCTGGGCAATGCGATCGCGCATGGCTTCGATCTTGGCCTGGCCCACGGTGGTGGAGAGCGCGTGAATCTGGCGGTTGATGTTGGACTCGGCGACATGGTCCATGTCGATGAGTGTGAGCTCGCCCACACCGCTGCGCGCCAGCGCCTCGGCGGTCCAGGAGCCCACGCCGCCGATGCCCACCACGACGACGTGCGCGGCGCGGATGCGCGCGGCGCCCGGCACGCCATACAGGCGCTCCAGGCCGCCGAAGCGGCGCTGCAGGTCGGCATCAGAAAAAACAGCGCCTGCTTCAGGCGCTGTCTTGTCTTCTCCCGGAAGGGATGAAGAGACCGTGTCGTTCATCACTTGAGACTGGCGAGACGGTTCTTGGCCGCGGCTGTGGCTTCGGCGTTGGGATAGGCCTTGATCAGGTCTTCCAGCGTCTTGCGCGCGCCCTTGGTGTCCTTCATCTCGATCTGGCAGTTGGCGATGGACAGCGCCGCCTCCGGCGCCCGGCCATGCATGGGGGCTGCCGCCAGCAGCGCGCGGAAGTTGGAGATCGCGTCCTTGTAGTTGCGATTGGCGTACTGCGCGTTGCCCAGCCAAAAGCGTGCCGAGGGCACGTAGCCGCTCTTGGGCCACTGGTTCAGGAAGGACGAGAATGCCGTGCCGGCTTCGGCAAAGCTGCCTGCGCGGAACTGCGCCAGCGCGGCTTCGAAGTCGCGCTTCTCTGCCGGGTCGGCCGCGAATTCCTGGCCGTCCACCGTCACCGTGACCGGCTCGAACTGGCGCAGGCGCTCGTCCACGCCCTTGGCGATGTCGCGCTGGCCGCGCTGCAGCTCGGCCACATCGCGCAGCAGCTGCTCGTTCTGGCCGCGCAGCTTGGCTTGCTCGGACTTGAGCTGCTCGATCTGCGACTGCAGTTCGAGCAGGCCACGGCGCGTTTGCGCGCTTTCCTCGGTCATGCGCTGCTGCGACTGCTGCATGCTGTCGACACGCTGGCGCATTTCGAGGATGGCGCGGCGCGCCTCGTCATCGCCGAACAGCGCAGCATGGCCGCTGGCGGCGTAGCCGGCCATCAGGCCGGCAGCCAGCAGCGTGCGCAGCGCGGTGCGATGCAGGATCGGGGAGCGCTGCATGTTCATCAACGGTAGGACAGTTCAGCGCGGCGGTTTTGCGCGTAGGCGTCTTCGGAATGGCCTTCGGAGGCAGGCTTTTCCTTGCCGTAGCTCACGGCTTCCATCTGCGCGTCGCTCACGCCCAGCAGGCCCAGCGAGCGGCGCACGGCTTCAGCGCGCTTTTGGCCCAGGGCCAGGTTGTATTCGCGGCCGCCGCGCTCGTCGGTGTGGCCTTCGATCTGGACCTTGCGTGCAGAAGACGCCTTCAGGAAGCGTGCATGGGCTTCGATCTGGGGCTGGGCGTCGGCCTTGACGACGTAGCTGTCGAAGTCGAAGTAGACGATGCGGCTGACGCCCTGGGGACCTGCCTTGTCGGCAGCCGAGCCGGTCAGGTCCACGCCCGAGATGCCGCTTTGCGAGGTGCTGCCGGTGCCGGCACCGCTGCCCTGGCCCGTGCTGGAGGCGCCCGCGTCGGTGACCGGGGTTTCGTCGAGCTTGACGCCCGAGCTGCAACCTGCCATGAGTGCGGTGACTGCAAGTGCCAGGGAAAGTCGTTTGATGGTGATCATGAAAAATCTCCGTATGTCCGGATGGACTTCGTGCTGAGTTGACTTGTTGACTGAAAAGAAATCGAGGAAGCCGGGCTATCACTGGCGCTGGAACGGACCCCAGTCGGGCTCGCGGATGTCTCCGCCCTGCCCTGCCAGCCGCGCCTTGATCTTGCCGTCCAGCGTGGTGGTCATCAGGGACTCGCGGCCCTGCTGCAGCGTGGCGTAGACGATCAGGCGGCTGTTGGGAGCGAAGCTGGGGCTTTCGTCCGCCGTGGTGTCGGTGATGGCATTCACGGTGCCGGTGCCCAGGTCCATGACGTGGAGCTTGAAGCCGCCGCCCACGCGCGAGATGTAGGCAAGCCACTTTCCATCGGGGCTGACACTGGGCGAGATGTTGTAGTTGCCGGTGAAGGTGACGCGCTCCGCGCTGCCGCCGGAGGCCGGCACCTTGTAGATCTGCGGGGCGCCGCCACGGTCGCTGACGAAGTAGATGGAGCGGCCGTCGCTGGAGAAGTTCGGCTCGGTGTCGATGCCGCTGCTTTGCATCAGGCGGCGGGGCTCGCCGCCCTGGGCGCTGATCAGGTACAGCTGCGAACCACCATCACGGCTGAGCGTGACGGCCAGCGAGTTGCCATCGGGCGCCCAGGCCGGCGCGCTGTTGGAGCCCCGGAAGTTGGCGACCAGGCGACGGCGGCCGCTGGCCACATCGTGCACATAGACCACGGGCTTGCGCGACTCGAAGGACACGTAGGCCAGCTGGGTGCCGGTGGGCGACCAGGCGGGCGAGATGATGGGTTCCGGGCTGGACAGGGCGGACTGCGCGTTCTCGCCATCGGCATCGGCCACCCACAGGCGGTAGTTGCTTCCTGCCTTGGTCACATAGGCGATGCGTGTGGAGAACACGCCTTTCTCGCCCGTGAGTTTCTCGTAAATGTAGTCGGAGATGCGGTGGGCCACCAGGCGCAGGTCGCCGGTGGTGACGGCAAAGCCCTGGCCGCCCAGGTCCTGGCCCTTGACCACGTCCCAGAGGCGAAAGCGCACGTCGTAGCGGCCATCGGCCAGGCGCGTGATGCTGCCCACGGCCAGGGAATCTGCGCTTTTCTGGCGCCACATGGCGACATCGGGGCGCGAGGTTTCATCGAGTTGCACGCCGGCCGTGTCCACGGCGCGGAACTGACCGCTGCGCTCCAGGTCGGCCTGGATGATGGCCGAGATCTTCTGGGGCGCCTGCCCTTCTCCCTTGAATGCTGCAATGGCGATGGGCAACTGGGTCAGGCCCACGCCCGTCACTTCGACGCGGAACTGGGCCAGCGCGGGAATTGCAGGAGTGGAGGCAAGAGCGGCCAGCAGGGTTCGGCGCGAAGGGCGCGGCACGGCCGCCAGGGAGGAAGGAGAAAGGAGTCGGTCAATAGTCATTGGCATTCATCAATATCTACGGGAAGACCCCGGTACTTGCACAGGTGCGAATGTTACACACACTGGATGCGTCACGATGTAAGAACGTGCACTGTAGGGTCTGTCGGCCCAGGCTTTGTCGATCCCCGCCAGCCGCATCGGTTCCCCATGGGGCAGCCCCAGGCAAGCCCGCCGTAAAATCCGCGCTTCATGCACGCACCATCCTCACCGCCGCCGGCCCCTGCGCCGTCCGCCGCACCGGCGGCCCATGATCTCGCCAGCACCCTGACCCTGTCGCAGCGCCTGAAGCGCCTGTCCCCCTATTTTGGTGGTCAGCGCCTGGCCTGGACGATGGCCGTGGCCGCCACGCTGGTGGGTGCGGTCACCGAGCCGTTGATACCGGCATTGCTGCAGCCGCTGCTGGACAGCGGCTTCACCGACGGCACGCTGCCCCTGTGGTCGGTGCCGCTGGCCATCATCGGCGTGTTCCTGGTGCGGGGCCTGTCGCAGTTCGTGGGCCAGTACGCGCTGGCGCGCATTGCCAACGAGGGCATGCTGGCGCTGCGCAGGCGCCTGTTCGAGCGGCTGCTGGCGGCCGACATGGCCTTGTTCTCGCGCCAGTCGGCCTCATCGCTGTCCAACACCGTGGTCTATGAGGTGCAGACCGGCTCCACCCTGCTGGTGCAGGCCATGCTGGGCATCTCGCGCGATGGCTTCACCCTGGTGGCGCTGCTGGGCTACCTGCTGTATCTGAACTGGCAGCTGACGCTGGTGGTGGCCGCCGTGGTGCCGGGCGTGGCCTGGATCATGAAGACGCTGTCGCGCCGCCTGTACCGCATCACCAAGATCAGCCAGGAAGCCACCGATTCCCTGGCCTACGTGGTGGAGGAGAACGTGCTGGCCCACCGCATGGTGCGCCTGCATGGCGCGCAGCAGGGCCAGCAAAAGCGCTTTGGCGGCCTGAGCGGGCAACTGCGCAAGCTGGCCATCAAGGCCACCATCGCCTCTGCCGCGATGACGCCGCTGACCCAACTGCTGGCCGCTGCCGCCCTGTCGGCCGTGATCTGCATCGCACTGTGGCAAAGCCGGGGCACGGGAGCCGCCGCGGCCAATGTGCAGGATGTGACGGTGGGCAGTTTCGCGGCCTTCATCACGGCCATGCTGATGCTGATTGCCCCCATTCGCCGCCTGGCCGATGTGGCCAACCCCATCACGCGTGGCGTGGCGGCGCTGGAGCGCGGCCTGCACCTGCTCGAAGGCTCGGGCGACGAGACCGGCGGCACCCAGGTGCCCGGCAAGGCGCGTGGCGAGATCGAGCTGCGCGACGTGTCCGTTCAGTTTGGCGAGGACAAGGCGCCCGCCCTGAGCCATGTGGACCTGCGCGTGCGCCCGGGCGAGGTAGTGGCCCTGGTCGGCCCCTCCGGCGCGGGCAAGACCACGCTGGTGAACCTGCTGCCGCGCTTTCTGCAGCCCACGGATGGGCAGTTGCTGCTGGACGGCACCCCCCTGCCCGAATGGGATCTGGCCGCCCTGCGCCAGCAGTTCGCCATGGTCAGCCAGGATGTGGTGATGTTCAATGACACCATTGCCGCCAATGTGGCACTGGGTGGCGTGGAAGACGAGGCACTGCTGTGGGCGGCGCTGGACGCCGCCAACCTGGGCTCGCACGTGCGCGGCCTGCCCCAGGGCCTGCAGACGGTGGTGGGCCACAACGCCAGCCAGCTGTCCGGCGGCCAGCGCCAGCGGCTGGCGATTGCGCGGGCGCTGTACAAGGATGCGCCGGTCCTGATTCTGGACGAGGCCACCTCGGCACTGGACAACGAATCCGAGCGCCTGGTGCAGGAGGCGCTGACACGGCTGATGCAGGGCCGCACGACCCTGGTCATCGCCCACCGGCTGTCCACCATCGAGCATGCCGACCGTGTGGTGGTGATGGAGCGCGGCCGCATCGCCGAGCAAGGCACGCATGCCGAACTGCTGGCGCGCGACGGGCTGTATGCCAGGTTGAGCAGGAACCACGCCACCTGAGCGGACAGGATTGGGGGCGGCCATGCCGCTTTCGCTTGCGGCTTGCAGCTGGCGGCTACCAGCTCCCGCGCGAGGGCTGGGTCTTGCGTTCGGCCTTGATGGCCTTGGTGAGTTTGTCGACCATGTATTGGCGGTCCACCTGCCTGGCGAAGTCGGCGGCGGTAAAGCCCCGCTGGTTGCGCAGGATGACGTCGGCGCCTTCGGCGATGAGCAGGTCCACCACGGCTTCGCTGCTGTACTGGGCAGCCAGCATCAGCGGCGTGGTGCCGTTGGGCGATTCGGCGTCGATGTAGGCGCTTTTGTCCAGCAGCAGCTTGATGATGTCCAGCGTTTGGGGCAGGTCGGCAGAGGTGGCGTAGTGCAGCGGTGTCCAGCCGGGGCGGTTGACATCGGCGCCCCGGCGTATGAGTTCCTTGGCCAGGTCCAGGTGGCCCTTGATGCAGGCCACGCGG
>NZ_JTKZ01000012.1:0-17307 GCF_000799035.1 Delftia sp. ZNC0008 | reverse complement strand
CCGGCGGCGGACAGGCGCCGGATGTGCTCCTCGGCCCAGCCGGGCTGGGCGGGCACGGTCATCTCCCTGTAGGCATTGAAGACGGCCGGGTCTTCCATGGAGGTGCCGCGTATGTCGCGCGCATCGAACTGCTCCAGGAAATTCATCTGCGAGGTATTGATGGTCACCGTGACCTGGTCGGGCACGGGCTGCAGCTCGGCCAGCATGTGGCGCGTGTCGTCGGACAGCCACTTGGCGGCCGCGCCGTCCGTCTCGGGAGCAAAGCTGATCGATCCGCCCACCTGGATGATCATCTCGGGCACGCGCGCACGCACGCCGGCGATCAGCGTGTTGAATTGGGACAGGCGCTTGCTGCCTTTGCCGTCCAGCTCGCGCACATGCAGGTGCAGCACGGTGGCGCCGGCGTTGTAGCAGTCCACGGCCTTCTGGATCTGCTCGTCCATGGTCACGGCGATCTCGCCGGGAAAGTCCGAGGGCAGCCACGAGGGCGCATAGGGCGCGGCCGTGATGATCAGAGGCTGCTGGTTTTCGGGGAACAGGTGGCCGTCGAGAAAATTCATGGCATGTCTCCTTGTGTCGTGATCGTGGTTCAGAAGGTCGGCGTGCCGACGATGCCCGCGCGCTCCATCTTCCGGTGGCTGGGCGGGTAGTCCATGGCCGCGTAGTGCTGGGTGGCGCGGTTGTCCCAGATCGCCACGCTGCCCGCCCGCCAGCGCCAGCGCACCTGGTACTCGGGTATGGCCGCCTGGCCGATCAGGTACTGCAGCAGGCCGGAGGCGCCCTGCGTGAAGTCCTGGCCCACGCGCACATTGGCGGGCGTGTGGAAATTGGTGAAATGCGTGGTGAAGCCGTTCACGAACAGCACCTTCTCGCCGGTCTCGGGATGGGTGCGCACCACGGGATGCTCGGCATCGGGGTACTGGGCCTTGAGCGCCAGCCGCCTTTCGATGGGCATGGCCGCACCGAACGTGCATTCGATGCTGTGGCGCGCGCGCAGCGGCGCGATCAGCGCCTTGACGGCGTCCGGCAGGCGTTCGTAGGCCAGCGCCATGTTGGCCCACAGGGTGTCGCCGCCCACGGGCGGGCATTCCACGCAGTGCAGCACGCAGCCCATGGGCGGCGCCTCGCGCCAGGTGGCATCGCAGTGCCAGGAATTCTCGTAGCGGTCGTTGGGCTGCTCGGGCGTCCTGTAGATGCGCACCAGGCCCGGATGCTCGGGATCGCTGCCGGCCACCGGATGGTCCTCCAGCTCGCCGAAGCGCCGCGCAAAGGCCACGTGCTCGGCGCGCGCCAGGCCCTGGTCGCGCAGGAACAGCACCTTGTGGCGCAGCAGCGCCGCCCGGATCTCCGAGAAAAGCGCGTCGTCGCGCACCGCGTCGGCCAGCCGCACGCCGAGCAATTCGGCGCCGATGGCGCATGTCATGGGCTCTATGCGCATGCCTGTCTCCTGTCATTGTTGTGAAGGCCCGTGGCGGCACGGTCCGCCCGGCGTGGGGCCGGTCTCTGCAATGTAGGAAAACCCGGTTCCGCGGACTATGCAAGCCATGCCATCCTCTTTGCATTTCGTGCCATCAGGCCACGGACTGACAGGAGGGCAAGCATGGTCACCATGGTGCGCGCGGCGGCCTTGACCCATTTTTCGGACGTCATGCGCGAACTGGGCTGCGACCCCGACAAGGCACTGCGCCAGGCCGGCCTGCGGCCCGCGCTGCTGCGCGAGCAGGACCAGCTGATCGACGTGGCCATCGTCGCGCGCCTGCTGGAAGACGCGGCCCAGTCCACGGGCTGCGAGTCCCTGGGCCTGCGCATGGCCCGGCACCGCCAGCTGTCGAGCTTCGGCGCCGTGAGCCTGCTGCTGCAGCACCAGCCCACGCTGCGCCATGCGCTGGACACGCTGGTCGCGCACATGCACCTGGTCAACGAATCGCTGCTGATCCACCTGGAGGATGCAGGGGACATCGTCATCCTGCGCGAGGACTTCGTCCTGCACGGCGCCATGCGCCAGTCCGTGGAACTGGCCATGGGCGTGCTGTGGCGCATGTGCGAGGCATTGCTGCGCGAGCGCTGGCGGCCGCAGGGCGTCAGCTTCAGCCACGCGCCACCGGCCGACCTGTCCGAGCACCGCCGCATGTTCCGCTGCCGCATCACGTTCGGCGCCGAGTTCAACGGCATCGCCTGCCGCGCCACCGACCTGGACGAGCCCAACCCGCTGGCCGACCCCGCGCTGGCGCGCTATGCGCTGCGGCTGGTGGAGGCCATGCCGGCCCACCGTGCCGCCTCCGTGGGCCATCAGGCGCGCCGGGTCATCTACCTGCTGCTGCCCTCGGGCAACGCCACCTGCGCGGGCGTGGCGCAGGGCATGGGGCGCAGCCTGCGCACGCTGCAGCGCGAACTGGACCGAGAGGGCCTGAGCTTCAGCGAGCTGCTGACCGAAGTGCGCCACGAACTGGCCCTGCGCTACCTGGACCATCCCCACTACAGCGTGGGCCAGGTCGCCGCCATGCTCGGCTATGCCAGCCACAGCGCCTTCACGCGCTGGTTCGCTGCGCAATTCGGCTGCGCGCCCGAGGCCTGGCGCAGCCGCGCGCAGGGACTGCCTCGCGCCTGACGCACCCAGCGTTCCTGGCGGACCTGGCGGACCTGGCGCACTTGATCGCACTTGACGCACCACCACGGCGCACCCCGCCCCTGCACGGTGCGGCGGGCGCATTGCGGTGCACGCTGTCTGCGCACCAGACAGCGTGCACCACGGGCAGGCACCGCGCCGCGGTGCTGGCACGGCACTTGCATTGGCAGCCCTGACCCGCCGGCCCTGGCCTGCGGCCCGCAAAACACTGGATGCGCAACGCAGGACGCCAGATGAACATCGTTGTGATCGGCCACGGCATGGTGGGCCACAAATTTCTCGAGCAGCTGCATGCCCTGGGCGTGGCAGACGCGAACGTCACCGTGCTGTGCGAGGAGCCACGCGCCGCCTACGACCGTGTTCACCTGTCGGAATTCTTCTCCGGCAAAAGCGCCGAGGACCTGAGCCTGGTGGCGCCCGGCTTCTTCGAGACCAGCGGCTTCACGCTGCGCCTGGCGGCCAGGGCGGCAGCCGTGGAGCGGCGCGAGCGCACCGTGACCACGGCCGATGGCGAAATCATCCCCTACGACCGGCTGGTGCTGGCCACAGGCTCGGCGCCCTTCGTGCCGCCCGTGCCGGGGCGCGACCGGCCGCACTGCTTTGTCTACCGCACCATCGAGGACCTGGAGGCCATGCAGGCATCGGCCGCGCGCTCCAGAACCGGCGTGGTGGTGGGCGGCGGCCTGCTGGGCCTGGAATGCGCCAAGGCCCTGCGCGACCTGGGCCTGGAGACCCATGTGGTCGAGTTCGCCCCGCGCCTGATGGCCGTGCAGGTGGACGACGGCGGCGGCCGCGTACTGCGCAGCAAGATCGAGGACCTGGGCGTGCAGGTGCACACGGGCCGCAATACGCTGGAGATCACCGACGGCGCCACGGCACGCCACCGCATGGTGTTTGCCGACGGCACGCACCTGGAGACGGACATGATCGTCTTCTCCGCCGGCATACGCCCGCGCGACGAGATCGCCCGCCAATGCGCCCTGGCCATAGGCCCGCGCGGCGGCGTGGCCGTGGACGACCATTGCCGCACCAGCGACCGCAGCGTCTACGCCATTGGCGAATGCGCCTCCTGGCGCGAGCAGACCTTCGGCCTGGTGGCACCCGGCTACGACATGGCGCGCGTGGCGGCACGCCACATTGCGGGCGAGGCCGAGGCCGCCTTCGGTGGGGCCGATCTCAGCACCAAGCTCAAGCTCATGGGCGTGGATGTGGCCAGCATCGGCGACGCACAGGGCAAGACGCCGCGCAGCCGCAACTACCAGTTCATCGACGAGCGCAAGCAGGTCTACAAGAAGATCGTGGTCAGCGAGGACGGCCGCCAGTTGCTGGGCGCCGTGCTGGTGGGCAATGCCGATGAGTACGGCACGCTGCTGCAGATGACGCTCAATGGCATTGCCCTGCCCGAGGAGCCCGAGTTCCTCATCCTGCCCTCCAGCGACGGCAAGGCCAGGCCCGGCCTGGGCGTGGACGCACTGCCCGACACGGCGCAGATCTGCTCGTGCAACAACGTCACCAAGGCGCAGATCTGCGCGGCCGTGGGCGAAGGCGCCTGCACCATGGCCGAGCTCAAGGCCTGCACCCAGGCCGGCGCCACCTGCGGCGGCTGCGTGCCCCTGGCCACCCAGGTCATGAAGGCCGAGATGGCCCGGCGCGGCATGGCCGTCAACAACCATGTCTGCGAGCATTTCCCGCACTCGCGCCAGGAGCTGTACCACCTGGTGCGCGTGGGCGGCATCAAGACCTTCGACGAGCTGCTGCACCGCCACGGCAAGGGCCTGGGCTGCGATGTCTGCAAGCCGCTGGCGGCCAGCATCCTGGCCTCGTGCTGGAACGAGTTCGTGCTGCAGCCGCAGCTGGCCAGCCTGCAGGACAGCAACGACTACTACCTGGGCAACATCCAGAAGGACGGCAGCTACTCCGTGGTGCCGCGCATGCCCGGCGGCGAAGTCACGCCCGACGGCCTGATCGCCGTCGGCCAGGTGGCCAAGAAATACGGCCTGTACACCAAGCTCACGGGCGGCGCCCGCGTGGACCTGTTCGGCGCGCGCGTGGAGCAGCTGCCGCTGATCTGGGAGGAGCTGATCGCGGCCGGCTTCGAGTCCGGCCATGCCTACGGCAAGTCGCTACGCACCGTCAAAAGCTGCGTGGGCTCCACCTGGTGCCGCTACGGCGTGGACGACAGCGTGGGCCTGGCCGTGCAGTTGGAAAACCGCTACAAGGGCCTGCGCGCGCCGCACAAGATCAAGTTCGGCGTCTCGGGCTGCACGCGCGAATGCGCCGAGGCCCAGGGCAAGGACGTGGGCGTGATCGCCACCGACAAGGGCTGGAACCTCTACGTCTGCGGCAACGGCGGCATGAAGCCGCGCCACGCCGAGCTGATCGCCTCCGACCTGTCCAAGGACAGGCTGCTGCAGCTCATCGACCGCTTCCTGATGTTCTACGTGCGCACGGCCGACCGCCTGCAGCGCACCAGCACCTGGCGCGAAAACCTGGAAGGCGGCCTGGACTACCTCAAGGACGTGGTGGTCAACGACAGCCTGGGCCTGGGCGCCGAACTGGAGGCCCAGATGCAGCATGTGGTGGACACCTACCAGTGCGAGTGGAAGACCGCCGTCACCACGCCCGAAGTGCGCCAGCGCTTTCGCAGCTTCATCAACAGCGACCAGCCCGACGAGCACATCGTCTTCGTGCAGGAGCGCGGCCAGATCCGCCCGGCGCGCGCCGAGGAGCGCAGCGAGGCCACGGCCTGACACCCCCTAGAGACCCGCGACAAGGACCCGCCATGGCACATGCCTCCCAAGAACACTGGCTGCCCGTTTGCGCCACCCAGGACATCGTCCCCGACACGGGCGTCTGCGCCCTCGTCCAGGGCCGCCATGTGGCGGTCTTTCGCATCGGCGACGACCGCTTCTACGCCATAGACAACGTGGACCCGCGCTGCGGCGCCAGCGTGCTCGCGCGCGGCCTGGTCGGCAGCCTGGGCGAGCGCGTCGTCGTCGCCTCGCCCATCTACAAGCACCACTTCGACCTGGCCACCGGCGAATGCCTGGAAGCGCCCGAACACTCCGTACGCGCGCATGCGGTGCGCAGCGAGAACGGGCAGTTGATGGTGGCGCTGCATTGAGATTCGTGCGGAGCACAGCCGCGCAGGAAGGTCCTGCGTGCCTAGCTTCCCACGCCATCCCTGCGCCGTTGCCACGCTGCAAGACCTGCCACGCCGCCCATCAGCGCCAGCAGCGCAGGCCACCCCAGCAGCGGCACCGCCACCGGGCCGGGCTGCGGGGGAATGTAGGGTTGCATGCTCCAACTGCCTTGGGCAGGCGAAAAAGTGAATCCTGTACCACCAGCAAGCACCTGCCTGCACACATTGCCATTCAACAAGACGCATGTGGTGTCCGAATGGTCACCAGCGATGTCCCCCGAGCCTGAGGCGATATTGAAAACGTCCACCGGCTGGCCTGGGACATGGGGCGCAGCAGGTGAAACCATCGCCAGGTTCCAGGCAGTGATATTGCCGCTGCCATCGGTAGAAACCTTGAAGCGCGGCGGATCACCGATCGAAATACCAGCTAGGATCTGTGCATTGGCCTGCGTATAGGTATTCACGCCGTCGCTGAACGACCAACTGCTGATCGGGTAGGACGTTCCCGGGCCGATGACGATGTCCGTCTGGCTGGCCGGCAGGGACGCAGGCAGGACCATTGAGCCGCTGATGCCCATGGCGGTGGTGTAAGGCGCATGGGCATCGTTGTAGTTGACGCCGACATAGGTGTACTGGGTATCCGCCAATGCGAGGCCAAGGCCCGAGAAGGAAAGGCATACGCTGGCAACTAAAGGCCTTATTCTCATCAATCTTTCCTTCAGTGGCTGAATGAAGATAAAAACAGAATCAATGAAGCAACTATTCCAATCCATTGTCTCGGGAAGACACGTCAAAAATATATCCTGGAAATTTCAGGTATCTCAATTGATTTAATCAATAGAAAACCACGGCCAATTAATGACTGGCGAGCGTTTATGTCTGGAGCGTGTCGTCCACTTTTGCGTGCCCGAGACGTTCGGGCGTGCCGAGCCGGGAAAGCGGCCGCCCATGTTTGATGCCTCGCCTGCGCCGTGATCTAAGCATCCGCACTGGAATGCGAGGTGGCGCTGCATTGGGTTCGGCAGCTGCCCATGGCGCGGACCCCTGACAACCGGCACGACGGTACCCGGGACTGCGGGCTCAGGCGTGAAAGGACAGCAACGCCAGGCACACGATGACCACGATGGCCGCCGTGATGACCATCACCCTGAAGCCGCCGTCGCTGCTGCGCAGCAACCGCAACTCCAGCAGGGCCGCACCCACCCGGGCCATCCAGAAACAAAGCAGTTCCACCATGGGCGCAGCATAGGCGGCCCGGAAGATCAGGTGCGGGGCGTGGAAAATGCCGGCGAGCGCCTGGGCATCGCAGGCCATCCAGATGTCGTGAAGCCCGTTACCCACAGGGAGATTTATGGAACAGATTCGGGAACAGTCAGCTGACCGCAGGCCAGCCACCAAGAGGAAAAGAATCCTCATGGTCTGCACAGGGAACATCTGCCGCAGCCCCACGGCCCACGGCGTGCTCGAGAAAATGGTGGCCGACGCGGGCCTGGCGGGCCGCATCGAAGTGGACTCCGCAGGCACGCACGGCTACCACGTGGGCGAGGCACCCGACCGCCGCTCCCAGGCCCATGCCGCGCGGCGCGGCTATGACCTCTCGCAGCAACGCGCGCGGCAACTGCGGGCCGAGGACTTCACGGCATTCGATCAGGTGCTGGTGATGGATGGCGCCAACGAATCCGCCGCGCGCAGGATCTGCCCCGAGTCCGAATGGCACCGCGTACAGCGGCTGACGGACTTCTGCACCGAGCACTCCGCACGCGAAGTGCCCGACCCCTATTACGGCGGCGACCGGGGTTTCGAGGACGTGCTGGACCTGGTGGAGGACGGCTGCAGGGGGCTGCTGGCCACGCTGGGCATGGCGCCGCAAAAGCGCTGACAAGCCACTGCACTGCGACGATATGCGGGCTCTCATCCTGGTTTTCGGCATCGTGGGCACGGTTCTGTTCGGATCGGCCTTCGTGCTCTCGTTTTCCTCGCCATTGCTGGTCGAGAACCTGGGCAAGGAGATCATCCGCATCGAGATCGAGCACAGGCTGGGCACCCAGCTGGACACGCTGACAGGCTCGCGCATGGCGGACCTGGCCCAGAAAGCGCTTGGCAGGACAGATAGCGAGATCGCCGCAGTGCGGCGCGAGATCGAGGCAGGCATTCCCGACAAGGTGGCCTCGGTCATGACCGACATGCGCCGTGCTGACTGCGAATGCCGCAAGCGCAATGCCGTCTACATGCAGCAGCGCCAAGCCACCCAGCTGGCATCGCTGATCCAGATGCGCGCCCGGCTGGTGGAATTCATCGAGTCGGCCTACCACCAGACCACGGCCAGCCTGCTGCGGGAGTTCAGGATCTTCACTGCGTCCAATGCGCTGGTGTTTCTGGCCCTGACCGGCGTGACGGCGCGACGCAGGCGGGCGGGGCTGCAGCTGGCACTGCCCGCCATCGTGCTGGTGACCGCCTCAGCGGTGACTGCCATGCTGTATCTGTTCGCACAGGACTGGCTGCACACCATTGTGTTTGGCAGCTACATCGGCCTGGCCTACATGGCCTATCTGGCCTTTGCCATCGCGCTGCTGTGCGACATCGCATTCAACCGGGCACGCGTGTGCACACGGGCCATCAACGGCCTTGCGTCGTCTTTTGGCTCGGCATTCGAGGTCTTGCCTTGTTGAGCCCAAGGCCCACCTTGGCCCGGTAACTGCCCCGATCACAGCAGCGGTACGGCCTCCATAGCCCTACCCACCCGCCACCACAATCCGCACCTTGGCCGCGTCGGCACCGAAGGTGTGCGCATGCTGCGGCAATGGATGCGGGGAGATACCGGTGAATCGCCAAGCCTGGATCTGGGTCATGAGCTGGTGGTGCGACAAAGCAATTGACTGGCTGATGCCTGCATATCCATTCGCATATTGAGATAGAGTTCGGCGGCTTGGCCATTCCCGCCCAAGCCCTTCTTCTCCACTGCACCTGTGCAATGGAGATTTTTCATTTCAATCCATCTTCAAAGAACATGAACACCATTGCATTGGGAGGACGCCTGCGGCCGCAAGGCGCAATCCGGACTCGCCGGATCATGGCTGCCTTGCTCGCTGCGAGCGCTGTACTGTGTGTGCCGAACGGAGCATCGGCGGCCGAGAACGATGCACTATCTGCCTCTCTGGCTGCATTCGGTGATGCCGCTGCGGCAAGACGCCTGGAGGACCAGATCGCGGATCTTGTGAAAAAGCGCAATCAGGCGGGCATGACCAAGCTGGTGGGGCAGATCGCGCAGAACGACGGGGCTTTCATGGAAAAGATGGACAGCCTGACGCAGGCCAAAAGCCGCGTTCCAGATCCTGAAATGACCAGGATTGCCATGGCCCTGGGCCCTTGCCACCATGCCGGTTTTCTTCTCCGAAAAATGGCCTTCGCCCTTGCCGATGGTCAGGCAAAGCCCATCATTCGCAATGGGGTGATCATGATTGACGGCACGCACATGGACGATATGTATGCAGAGCAAATGTCGCGCTGTGAAAGGCTGGCAAAGCAGCCCATGCGGAAAATCAAGATAGGCTCCATGTGCTCCGTCAATGGCTCGGGCTGCGACGAGGATCCGGATATGGATTGAAGAGGCCGAGCGCTGAAAAGCGAAAGCAAGAAAAGAAAAGGCCGGGTCTGCCGCCCGGCCTCGGGCTATCAATGGCATGGCGTCGACTTTTGGTTCGACTCTCGAAATTGGGGCTTTCTTAGCCTGCTGGCATTTGCCGCACGCGGAGCGAGCGTCTCGCAACGCCCATTTTTGCTGTTCACAACCGTGAACAGCCCAAACTGCCAAATTGGTTTCGGCAGAGCCTTGTCTGCGGCATTAACGCGATGCCGCCATATGGCTTCACCACCTAGCTCCGCGCACCCGAACTAGGAACACTCCTATTTTTCCTTCAAAAACAAGGAAAAATAGGAGCTGTCTTATTTTCAACGAGACGCATAGAGAATAGCATGAATTCCTCGCGTATGAAAATCCAATCATCTTTAGTTTCTAGGCAATCTACGACATCTATTGCCGCCGCATTCATATATCAACCGAAAATTGAAATGAAATTCCATGCGCAATATAAAATACTATTTCCTTCTTGCATTTCTCATCTATGCAAACAATGTATTTTCAAAAGGATACATTGACAACTATTCGGTCGCAATGGTTACTGGCTGGGCGTGTGATGTCAGATTTCCGAATGACATAGTGGCCGTACACGTTTGGCGCGATGACAACCAATTTCTTGGTGGGAGCAGCGCAAATATAATCAGGGAACCCGCTGTAGGATCGGCTTGCCTTGGCAGCCACAGTGCGCATGGTTTCTCCATACCCATAAATCTTACTGAAGACTTGAAAGACGGACAGGAACACAGAGTTCTAGTTTACTCCATAGGACGTAATGGTTTCGTCGAGCAATTGAACAACTCACCTGTAAAAATCAAGTTCCCTGGCGACGGAATTAAAGAGCGCCCATATTATGTCGGAGACATAGTTGCGAGAAATCTAGATTGGCCAGTTATCGAAGGTGCCGGGCACATCGGAATATGGGATGGAACTTCCGTAATTGAAGTTCTCAACGAGCCGCAGGTTGTTCAGAAAAACAACTACGAGAATTTTTTCAAACGCAGCAAAGTTTGGCCAATAAGCAGAACCAAATGGCCTGACCATAACGTACTCTCTTGCTTCTCTTCTGCATGCACAGAGGATTTTGACAGACCAAGAGCTAACAAGCAATCTTACCCAGCCTTGTATGCGATGGTTGCGAGAGCAAATCAAATATATGTCATAGGTGCAACATATGTTGTGACACCTTACGTTACTCCAGCCGAGCCTACGGTGAATATTCCACCCAGCAGGGACTGGAATAAATACGTAACCTGGCCTCCGACGAAAGGAAGATATCGGTGTGATACTTTTATAACGGATATTATGGGCGCAACGGTTCGAAGTCCTGGATCACATGCTCACTCACACATTCAGGGCCAATGGCTACCTTTACGAATTATTGATGCAAATATAGCCTCATGGTATCAAAAATATATTGATGCGGCAGGAGCCAATGTCAAAGCACCTGCTGCCTTGTATAACAAACTCAAGCAATGGCAATGGCAATGAAGCGAATAATATCTTACTCCATCATTGTCGCCGCATTATATGCAGCCTATCTATTTATAAACGAATCTTTAAAACCGCAGAACCACATCACACCCAATGTAAAGACCGAAATTCTTAATCAACAATCAAAAAGCACAGCAAACGAAGACACACAAAATGCGAATCAAGTCATAGTGGAACAGCAACAATCAAGTGCATCCCAGACTTCCGCATTCATTCAGGATGAAATTGATAGATTTCGCACATCTCTTGCAGATCCGTTATCCCACGATGAGAAATTGCAAGCAACTAACCGGCTTCACAACATCATTCGATCGACCCAACGCAGAGAGGTCAGAGAATCCCTCCGCCAAGAACTGCTTAGCGTCATTGACAGCAACAGATCCAAAGACATAGTCAAATCCGCAATTTTCGACTATACGAGATCACTCAATAGTCTGGATAACGCCTCCGAAGCCATCAGAGTTCTCGACTTGGGACTGAAAAATGGGATCCTGACCACCGCAGAATATGCTGGAGAATCTATACACATGGGTTTTCTTTTTGACGACAAAGCGATGATCAAAAACGGTTTAAACACAGGGGACGAATATTCAAATATTGTGCTATACAATTACATATCCGGCATAACAGAAAGCAACAGAAAAAAGATCATAGATCACGAACTATTGGTTTACATAAACAGCCATCCCATCAAATTTTCCGGCGCTCCTTTCAGTTTCAGCCTGACAGAAGCCATTCAATACAATGAATGGGCCATGGCCAAAGCAAACGTTGAGTCAATCCTCAATGGGGCAGATCCCGTGGATATTCTTTCTGCCCCCTTCAAAAATCCACTCATAGATCCCAGAGAGCTGCTGGCGCTATCCATTTCTCCGGATATTGGATTAAAAATCATGAAGAAAGTGATAGCAAGCAAAGATCACCAAATAGGCCTTGAGAATCTTGATAAGTTCATGACCAGCTATTCTTATATACCCGCCATAAAATCTGCATCGGAAAATATGGAGCGCCATAAGACAGGCTTGGAGAAGTGATCTCTCCATCAGAGCTTCCCCAAAGAGAGACTCCACAATCCAATTTTCGGATTTATCCGAGGGATTACCATATTTTCCGCCTCTACTCCTCCGCCACCACCACCCTCCCCTTGCCCGCGCGCTTGGCCGCATACATGGCCTCGTCGGCGCGCTGCAGCAGCTGGGTGGTGTTTTCCCGGGCGGTATTGAGGGCGATGCCGATGCTGGCGCCGACCTGGACGGTGGCACCGTTTTCCAGGCGGATGGGCTGGCAGATGGAGGCCAGGCAGCGCTGCATGGCCTGAAGGGCGTCGTTGGCCGAGGCCAGTTCGCCCAGCAGCAGCACGAATTCGTCTCCACCCATGCGGGCCACGCAGTCGGTTTCGCGGGCCTGGGTGGTGAGGCGGCGGGCGACGATGCGCAGCACTTCGTCGCCGGCATCGTGGCCTTCGGTATCGTTGATCTGCTTGAAGCCGTCCAGGTCCATGAAGCAGACGGCCAGTTGCCCCGGTCCGCAGGCCTGGGCCAGTTCGCGCTGCAGCCGGGCCTGCAGTGCGCGGCGGTTGGCCAGGCCGGTCAGCACGTCGTGCAGCGCCTGGTGCTGTGCGGCTTGCTCGTCACGCTTGAGCGCGTCTATGTCCACGAAGACCCAGATCGATTCGCCGTGGGCCAGGCCTGCGCCGCTGACATCGACCCAGAGCAGGCTGCCATCGCTGGTCTTCAGCTGCATCTGGGCATGGCATTTGCCGCTGGAGCGCAGTGCACCATAGGCCAGCTCGCCGGAGCGTTCATAGGTTTCCTCATCCGGGTAGAGGATGCGCGCCGAGGTGCCCTGCAGCTCGCCGGTCGGGCGCTTGAGCATGCGCTGCAGGGCCTGGTTGGTCCACAGCAGCCGGCGCTCGCGCAGGCGGGCGATGCCGATGAGGTCGTTGTCCATGAACAGTTCCTGCTGGCGCAGCAGCTCGGCAAGCCGGATGCGCGCCACGCGCTCGCGCTGCTGCAGCAGGTAGAGGCTGACCGAGCCCAGCGCGATCAGTGCCATGCTGAGACCCGTGAGTGCCCAGGCGCGCCAGGCCGATGCACGCCATGCGGCCAGGTAGCTTTGTGTGCCCAGGCCCGTGAAGACGGTCAGGGGATAGCCGGCCAGCCGCTGGTAGGCCGTGATGCGCTCCACGTCGTCCATCACCGTGGGCGTGATGTACCAGCCGCTGTCCCGGTTGCCGGCCAGGGCATGGTGGTACTCGCTGGAGACCGCAGAGCCGCCAATGCCGGCCACGGACCACGGATCGGCCGCCGAGTAGCGGGCCACCAGCAGGTCCTTGTCCGAGCGCAGCGCAATGGCGCTGTCGGGCCCGAAGGCCTGGCGACGGAACAGCGACTGGAAATGCGTGGCCGAGACCACGGCATAGACGATGCCCTTGAAATCCCCGTCCCCGGACTGCAGCCGGCGTGCCATCACGATGGCCCATTTGTTGAAGGAATGGCTGACCAGCGGATCGGAGATCACCATGCGGTCGGAGTGGCGCGCGCGCTCGAAGTAGCTGCGGTCGGCCACGGAAAACGGGGGCTCTTCCTCGTTGGCCGTCAGCAGCACCTGGCCCTTGGCGTCGGTCACGCGCAGCGCGGTGACAAAGGGCAGCAGGGCACGCTGCTCCTGCAGGATTTCATAGAGGGCGAGGGCCGCCACATCGTCGCCGTCCAGACCCCGGCTGCGGTAGCGGCCTGCCACGGTGGCCAGTGCGTTGTCCACCAGCCGCATCTCGGCCGTCAGCTCCAGGCTCAGGCTGCGGGCCTGGTTCCGGGTGACGGCCACGCCCAGGTCCAGGTCGGCCTGGTGGTTGGCGCGCAGGCTCAACCAGGTGGCCAGGCCCAGCAGGCCGGCCACCAGCAGGTTGCCGAGCACCAGGCGCAGGAGCACCTTGTCGGAAAGAAGCCTCTTCATGGCGCTAGGTGTCCCTTTCCGTCTGGCTGGATGAGCGTCCGGGTGGATGGAGCCGCACATTTTTAGCACAAGGACGGGACGATCCAGACAAGGTTTTGACCGATGGCAACGGCGCTCGCGCCGCTGGCGTACCTTCACCTCCGCAAGAATGGTCGCTGCCTGGGCCAGGGCGGAGGCTGCTGCGCAAAGGCCTGTTGCGCCGGCCACCTGAGAAAGTGCAGAGCCGTCATGCAGCCTGCAGGATCTGGCGCAGATCGGCCGCGCAGTCCTGCGCGTCCTGCTCATGGCGGAACGCCACGCGCAGCCGGCCCTCGGGATCGAAGACATAGGTGATGGCCGAGTGGTCCATGGTGTAGGACGCCCCCGTGGGCACCTTCTTGTAGAAGACCTTGAATTCCCTGGCGACCTCGGCCGTCTGCGTCTCGTCGCCGCACAGCGCGACAAAGCCGGGATCGAAGGCGCCCACATAGGCCTTGAGCACCTCGGGCGTATCGCGCTCGGGGTCGATAGTGATGAAGGCCACGGCCAGGCGGGCACCATCGGCGCCCAGCAGCTGGCGTATTTCCAGGGCGCGCGTCAGCGCCGTGGGGCAGACATCGGGGCATTGGGTGAAGCCGAAAAAGACCATCAGGGCCTGGCCCTTGAAGTCGGCCAGCGTGCGCTCGCGGCCATCGGCATCGCGCAGGCGGAAGTCCCGGCCGTACTGGGCGCCGGTCAGGTCTATGCCCTTGAACGGTACGGCGGCGGGCTTGCAGCCGGCCAGCAGCGCCAGTGCGGCCAGGCCGCCGCCAAGGCAGGCACGGCGAGACAGGGCGACGGAAGCAACGGATGGGAGGGTCGAAGAAAAATCGGCGGCGCGCTGCGGCGCCGCATGGCAATCGGAACGGAACATGGCATCCCTGCGTGGAATCTTGGCGAAGCCGCACCGCCAAGGCTGCGCCCGGCCGGTGCGGCAATGTTCTGAGACAGGCCAGCGGCCAGACAGCGCGGGACAGCGCTGCAAGCAGCCAAGGGCTCAGGCGATCAACAGCAACAAGGGAGGCCCGCGCGGCGGCAGCGGCGCGCCGACCAGGGAGGCAATGCGGGCAGAGACGATGGGCTGCAGCGCGCGGCCCATCGGCTGCAGTTGCGCCCAGGAGGGAGGGACATGCGCCGGCGGCGGCGTCACCGCCAGGCATAGAGGGCAGTCCAGCGAATGCTGGGCAGACACCGCCTGTCCTTCTTCACCGTTGACCACGACCAGCCTGACGCTGCCGCCAGCCGTGCAGACCAGCTCCATGGCCTGGGGGTGCACCAGGGGCGATGCAATGGCCAGGCCCAGCGTCAGCGCGAACCACGCCATGACCAGGCGGGCCAGTGGGACGGAGTTGCGCAGGGCTTGCATGGCTGGGGATTATGGGGGCAGGCCGTCACAGGGCCACGCCGACCTCGTCGCAGGCGGCCCAAAACCGGGCCGGGTCGCGCACCTGAAAGCGCTGTCCGCCGCGACGCGCCTGCACGATGCGGTCCAGCCGGAAGGTGCGCACGCCCTCGCGCTCGCAGTCCCAGGCCAGCAGGTACCAGAACGGCCAGGCCAGCAGCAGACATTGCGGCTCCACCACGCGCTCGCTGCGGCGCTGGCGTCCGTCCAGGTAGGTCAAGGCCAGCATCCATTGCTGTGCAAAAGCCTGGTAGACGCTGGCGCGCGCCTCCACGCCCTGCGCACGCTCGCGCAGCGAAGCCTGGACTTCGACCGACACCGGCGAGGCCACGCGGATGCGCTGGCGCAGTTGCGCGATATCTGCGCGATCGGCCGGCGCAAAGCAGCGCGCGAACTGGCGGCGCAGTTCGCCATGACGCCCCGCCAGCGACAGGCCCAGGGCTTCCGACAGCGCCAGGGACATCAGCAGCTCCAGTGCGTCGTCACCCCGCAGGGTCACGCGGCCGGAGGGCCAGCGATGGACCACGCGGACACCGCCGCCCCTGCCCGAGGAGCTGTCCAGCTCCCAGCCCTGCTGCCTGAGCAACGACAGGTCGCGCGCCAGCGTGCGCTGGCTGACGCCCAGTTCCTCGGACAGCGCCGCCACGCCGTGCACGGCGCCATCGGACAGGCGCTGGGAAAGGGCGTCAAGCCGGGACAGACGGGCGGGCAGCGTGCGCGGTTTCATGGCCGGCATCATGGCGCAATTGACAGCCATTGAATGGCAGCGATGCAGGGACCATGGGCGGCATGTTCAATCCACGGAGAAATGCCATGCAAGTCATCGAATGGGCAGCGTTCAGCCTGCTGCCCGGTGTGACGGAAAACACCCTGCTGCAAGCCGCCAGCGCCATGCAGCACCAGTTCCTGGATGTGCAGGGCGGATGCCTGTCACGCCATCTGGTCCAGCTGGGCCAGGGGCGCTATGCGGATGTCGTCACCTGGCAATCACAGGAGGCTGCCCGTGCCGCCCTAGCGCAGGCCGGCCGGTCGGCTGCCTGCGCGGCCTACTTCGGGCTGATGCGCGTGGAGCATCCTCCCTTGCTGGGCGCCAGCGTGTTCAGCCACGGCGGGGAACATGGACTGCCGCAGGGCATGGAGTTCTCGTTGTTCCGGCTGCGCCCCGGCGCCGATTCCCATGCCTTGGCCGCCGCCGCGCACCGCATGGCCGATGGCCTGTACCGGAATGAGCCCGGCTTCACGGCCCATGGCGTGATGCGCAGCGCCCACGACCCCGGCCTGTATGCCGACGTGGTGCTGGCCGATAGCGCCGGCCGCGCCCACCAGCTGTGCAGCAAGTGGGGCCAGGGACCGTTCGATCCGGCCTGCCAGGACTATCTGGAACTGATCGCGCCGGGGTCGGCACAGCTGCAGTTCTGGGACAGGGTGGCCTGAGCGCTGCCATCGCCGCGCCTTGGCCGGATGCCGGATATGCGTGGTATCCGTATCCGCCAGCCTGCACCGGCCATCCCATAATCGCCTTTTCCCCAAGCAGTGACCGCCATGTCGAAACTCCATGTTGTGCAGCAGGGCCAAGGCCCGGCCCTCGTTCTGAGCCACGCGCTCGGTTGTGACCTCCAGATGTGGGACGGCGTGGCCCAGGCCCTGCAAGACCGCTTCACCGTGGTGCGCTACGACCACCGGGGCCATGGCCGCTCGCCCGCCATCGGCGAGGCCTTCGACATGAACGACCTGGCAGACGACGCCGCTGGCGTGATCGAGGCGCTGGGCCAGGGGCCGGTGCACTTCGTGGGCCTGTCCATGGGCGGCATGACGGCCCAGGCCCTGGCAGCGCGTCATCCGGCGCTGGTGCGCAGCATCACCGTCGCCAATTCGGCCAGCTACTACGACGAGGCCGCGCGCGCAGGCTGGCAGGCGCGCATTGCCACGGTGCGCGCCCAGGGCGTGGCCGCGATTGCCGATGGCGCCATGCAGCGCTGGTTCACGCCCGAATTCCGCGCCGGGCAGGCCGCCCGAGTGGCAGCCTTGCGACGCGG
>NZ_JTKZ01000144.1:0-7273 GCF_000799035.1 Delftia sp. ZNC0008 | reverse complement strand
CCGCGTCATGGTGGCGGGACTGTGGCTGTTGGGATCGGCCGGGCTGTGGTTGCCGTCGCTGCAGGCCTGGGCCTCGGCTTTGCCCCTGTCCCTGACGCTGGCCGAGATCTGGCCCGCCTGGCTGATCTGGAGCCTGGCTTGCGTGGCGGCCGGGCAGTGGCTGCGCACCAGGCTGCTCATGCCCCTGGCTGCCCTGCGCGGACAGGCCCAGGCCGTGGCCAGCGGGCAGCAGACGGGGGAACTGTTCACGCAGCGCACGGACGAGATCGGCGCCATCGGCGGCGCCGTGCGGCAGACCGGACTCAACCTGGTCTCCCTGGTGGACGACATCCAGGGCAAGAGCGACCAGGTGCGCCGCTGCGCGCTGGCCGTGCAGCAGGGCAGCACCGAACTGAGCGACCGCACCGAGGCTGCCGCTGCCAGCCTGGAGCAATCGGCCCAGGCCATGCAGGCCCTGGCCTGCGCCATAGAGCGCAGCAGCGCCCAGGCCGGCGAGGCCGCCCGCCGCGCGCGGCATGGCGTGGACATGGCCGGGCAGAGCAGCCGCATGGTCGCGCAACTGGACCAGGGCATGCGCGGCGTGGCCCGGACCAGCGACCAGGTCGGGGAGATCAGCTCGCTCATCGACGGCATTGCCTTTCAGACCAATCTGCTGGCGCTCAACGCCGCCGTGGAGGCCGCGCGCGCCGGCGAGCACGGCAAGGGCTTTGCCGTGGTGGCCGACGAGGTGCGCGGCCTGTCCCAGCGCAGCGCCCACGCTGCGCGCCAGATCAAGGCATTGATCGAGGCATCGCAGCAGCAGGTGGCGCAAAGCTGCGCCATGGCGCGCGAAATGGGCGAGGCCATGCTCGCCGTGCAGGCCGACATGCGCGAGCAGCTGCTGCTGGCCGAAGGCATGCAGGCCGCCAGCCAGGCCCAGGCCGGTGGCGTGCAACAGGTGCAGGCCGCCGTGCAGCAGCTCGAACAGATGACCCAGCACAACGCCACGCTGGCGCGCGACACCATCGGGCACGCGCAGCAGCTGGCCGGGCAGGCTCAGGCGCTGGAGGCTGCGGCATCGGTCTTCCACGGCAAGGGGCCGTCCGCATGATGGCGTCGGCCTGGAGCGCGCAAGCCGGCCATCTGATCGGGCCGTGCGAGGCGCTGGATGAGGAGCTCAAGCGCGTGGCCATGGAGGCCGCGCCCGACGGCATCGTGCTCGTGGATCGCAAGGGCCGCATCCTGCTGGCCAATCCCGCCATGCAGGCCATGAGCGGCTATGGCGCCTCCGAGCTGCTGGGCCGTCCGCTGCAGATGCTGCTGCCGCCCGAGGCGCATGCGGCCCATGGGCCGCAGCTGCAGTCCTACTTCGCCCAGCCCGCGCGCCGGCCCATGGGGCAGGGGCGTGACCTGTGGCTGCTGCGCAAGGACGGCAAGCGCCTGTCCGTGGACATCGCCCTGGGCCATTCCCCGCACGGCGGGGGCGTGGCCGTGGCCTTTGTGCGCGACCTGTCGCAGCTGCGCCAGATGGAGGCCTGCATGCACTACCACGCCACGCACGACACGCTCACCGGCCTGCTCAACCGCTGGCAGTTCGGGTTGCAGCTGGAGCAGGCGATCTCGCAAGCGCAGGCGCAAGTGGGTTCGGGCTCGGGCTCGGGCACCGGGCCCGCGTCCTTTGCGCTGCTGCTGCTCGACCTCGACAACTTCAAGGCCATCAACGACGGCTATGGCCACGACGTGGGCGACCAGGTGCTCAAGGAAGTGGCGCGCCGCCTGCAGGCCGCGCTGGGCACTTCGGCCACGCTGGCGCGCATGGGCGGTGACGAATTCACCGCCGTGCTGCATCCCTGCAACGGGCCGGACCTGCGCCGGCGCGTCGACGCGCTGCTGGGCGAGCTGTGCCGGCCCTGCGCCATCGGCCACTACGCGCTGAACTTCGGCGCCAGCGTGGGCGTGGCCTTCTACCCGCAGGACGCGGGCGATGCGGCCACCCTCATGCGCTATGCCGACATGGCCATGTACGACGCCAAGCAGCGCGGCCGTGCCTCCTACGCCTGCTATGCAAGCGCCATGGGCGAGGCCATGGCCGAGAAAGTGCTGCTGCACGAACGCCTCAAGCGCGCCCTGGACCGGGGTCTGCTGAGCCTGCATTTCCAGCCCCAGGTGCAGGTGCTGGGCGGCCAGGTCCAGGGCGTGGAGGCCCTGCTGCGCTGGAACGACGAGCAGATGGGCTGGGTCTCGCCGGAGCGCTTCGTGCCCGTGGCCGAGTCCACGGGCCTGATCCTCGCTCTGGGCGAATGGGTGATCGATGCGGCCTGCCGCCAGGCCGGCGACTGGCTGCGCGCAGGCATGCCGCTGCGCGTGGCGGTCAACCTCTCGGCCCAGCAACTGCGCCAGGCCGACCTGCAGCAGCGCCTCATGGCCAGCCTGGCCCGGCATGGCGTGCCGCCGCACCTGTTGGAGCTGGAGGTCACCGAGTCCGCCGCCATGACCGACCCGCTGCAGGCGCGCGAGCTGCTGGGCAGCCTGCTGGCGGCCGGCGTCTGCGTGGTGCTGGACGATTTCGGCACCGGCTACTCCTCGCTGGCCCACCTGCGCGATCTGCCCGTCTCGCGCGTGAAGATAGACCGCACCTTCATCGGCCCCATGCTCGACAGCCCGGCCGACGCCAAGATCGTCAAGGCCGTGATCGCGCTGGCCCGCACCCTGGGCCTGCAGGTGGTGGCCGAAGGCGTGGAAACCGCCGAGCAACTGCGCCTGCTGCGCATCCTGGACTGCGACGCCTACCAGGGCTGGCTCTTCGCCCGTGCGATGCCGGCAGAGCAGATTCCTGCGCTGATCCACAGGCCCGTGGCGACGCTGCTGGCGCAGCAGGCGGGGGTGGCTTAGGGTGTGAACAGAACCTGGTTCAGGCCTGCCTTTGGAGATGCCTGCGCGCAGCGCGCAACAGATGATTGACGGCGTGCAGCATGAGGTCATCCCTGTCGTCGCCGTTCACGCGCTGGAGGATTCCCACGGCACGGTCCAGGTCCGAAGACATTCTGGGCAGTACCACAGCCTCCATGTCTGGCAGGGGCTCGTTGTTCATGTGGCCATAGGCCGTGTCGTAGTAGCTGCG
Source organism: Delftia sp. ZNC0008 (assembly GCF_000799035.1). Classification (NCBI taxonomy): domain Bacteria; kingdom Pseudomonadati; phylum Pseudomonadota; class Betaproteobacteria; order Burkholderiales; family Comamonadaceae; genus Delftia; species Delftia sp. ZNC0008. Next base: position 4,173 of record NZ_JTKZ01000144.1, on the reverse strand, counting down.
CAGCAAATCGCGCGCGCCATGCACGTCCGGGTACTGGCACTGCTGCGCGTGCACTTCCAGCACGGCCAGCGCCGCTTCCATATGGCACAGCGCATCGGACGCCAGGTCCTCGGCGTTGAACACAGGCTGCGGGGGCGGGCTTGCACACGCCTGGCGGGCAGGCGCCGATATGCCATCATCCGACATGGTTTCGTTCCTTCTGAAAGGGCGCGAATCAGCAGATCCGTGTGTTTGAGCAATACGGATCTTGCAAGCGGGCTCGCACAGTGGCTGCTGTCGAGTGTGAATGCATAGTACATCAAAAGACTAGTCTTTGATAGCCTTTTTCAATCCTTCATGGGAAATCCCGATTTCGCGAACCGTCTGGCAGACGCTCGAAGCCGTCTGCACCTGACCCAGGTCGAACTGGCCGTGGCCAGCGATATTGCAGCCACACAGATCAGCCGTTACGAGACCAGGAGGGCCAAGCCGCGCCCGGACGTTGCCAAGCGCCTGGCTGCCGCGCTCGCTGTGGATCTGGAGTGGTTGCTCAGCGGAACAGAGTCGCCGGAGAATGAAAAAGCGCCCAGTGGGGGCGAGCCTGCGTCAAATCTGGTCTTGCGAGCCACCGCGGATACGGCAAGGCGATGGGGGGAAATCCTTGCCAGAACCGGACTGGCGCCAGAGCAGCTGTTTCGCCGGATGGTGCTTGAGTTCGAGGCGCAGACAGAGACCAGGTACGGAGAACTTCTTCACCGTATCGAGCGGTTGGAGCAGGCGTTGGGAGGCCATAAGAACGTTGGAAAAGACTAGTCTTTTTTGCTGGCCGTCTGCCCTTCGCCGCCTCCATCCTGCACACCCGCCCCACTGATCCTCAACAACACCGCAGGCTGCAGCACGCAGTGCCATCGGTCGGGCCGCTCCAGCGCGCCCAGTTGCACCAGGCGCACAAGGCTGCGCGCAATGGTTTCGCGCGTGGTGGCCAGCAGGGCGGCCAGTGCGCCCTGGCTGGGCAGGCGCACGAGCATGCTTGACTGCAGCGCGGCCAGTTGCATCAGGGTGGCGGCCAGCTGGCGCAGCACGCCGGGGATGCGGACGATGTGGGCCCATTCCGCCAGCAGGGCGTTGTTGCAGGTGTAGCTGGTGGCCAGCGCGCGCACGAAGGCGGCATCGACCAGGCCGCGGCGCGTGATGGTGGCGATGTCCACGCAGCAGATGCGCCCTGGGCCCAGTGCCTCGAAGTGCATGGCCGAGGGCTGCTGCAGCCAGCCCGGGCTGCCCAGCGCGTGGCCGTTGCCGAACAGTGCCACGGGCCGCTGCACGCCGTCGCCGCCACGGCGGATGGCCAGGACGAAACCGAGCTTGATCACCTGGAATTCATGGGCAACGCAGCCTTGCGCCTGGAGCTTCTGGCCCTTGGCCAGGCCGCGTTCGCGGATGTGCGGCAGCCATTGCAGGAAGGCGGGTTCGGGCAGTTGCCCCAGCAGGCAGTGCGACGAACGCATGCATTCGCTGCAGCGTACGGCTGAAGGCGCAAAGGACGACGATGGCATGGCACGGACGGTTCGAAGGCGCCGCAAGCCAGGGCAGGAGGCGCCCTGGCGCTGGCAGGGACCCGGGCGTGCGGCCAGGGCGAAGCCGTGCAGGCTAGCGGGCCCTGCGGCTGAATGCAACGTGATGTAACCGTTTTCGCGCCAGATGGCGTCAATCCGCCGCTGTTCCTTGACCTGGGTCAGACGGCTGCCGTGCTGCTGGCGCTGCTGGCATGGTCGGCACCGCTGGCCGTTTCGCTGCCGTGGGCGCGGGCGGCTTCGCGCATGCGTGCCAGCTCGCGTGCGGGCAGGGGGATGTCGCCGCTGGCGACCTTCATCAGCAGGCAGTGCAGCATTTCGGTGGACAGGCCGTGCAGCACCAGGCGGTGGCCGGCGCGCAGGGTGGACAGGGGCACCAGCGGGTGCTTGTTGTTGAGCATGACCAGGTGCTCGGGCGAGGCGAGGATCTTGGCCGCATAGATGGCCACGGTCTCGTCCAGCTGCAGCGAGTTGCTGGCGCGCCAGAAGTCGTTGTCGGTCAGCAGCAGCTGGTAGACGGGCGTGTAGACCTCGATGGCGCTTTGCAGGTCCAGCAGGTTCAGGCGCCCGCGCGGCATGTCCTCCAGGCGCAGGGGCGGGTTGCGCAGCATGGAGAAGTCGGGCTCGGCCACGGGCTGCAGTTCCTGGCCTGCGGCGCGCAGCGCGTTGTTCAGGCGGATGACGAAGTTGAACAGGTTCAGGTCGTGCCTGAGGAACAGGTCGTCCCTGATGTCGTCGATGCTGCCTGGCTCCAGCGGTGTGGTGGACACGGGCGTGGGCGCATTGGCCGCGACAAAGGCCAGGATCTGCGAGCCCAGGTGGAAATGGCGCAGGATGAGCCAGTTGGCCTCGGGCGAGACGAAGCGGTTCATGCTGAAGGCCAGCAGCCGGTGCAGCAGCCTGGAGTGCGCCCAGTTGCGCGGCAGCAGCACCTTGAGGATCTGGATGAGCACGATGCTGGTGCGTGCCAGCGGCCGCAGGAAGGGCAGCAGGTACTGGCGCGAGCCGCTGCTGCAGTCACGCAGCCAGGCGGCCTTGACGTCGTCGGGCAGCGGCGTGCTCTGGTCCAGGTACAGCGCGCGCCAGGGGCTGGGGTCGCGCTCGTCGTGGGGCGGTTCGATGAAGTCTGGTGGTTGCATCAGTGCTCCTCGGGCAGGACATGCTCGAACTGCATCAGGTACAGCGCCGCCGTGTGGCGCGCGGTGCGCACGATGGCCTGCGCCGCCGTGCCCCCGCTGCCGTCTGTGCCGTCCAGCGCCATCACCATCTGCACGGCCATGAGCCAGCGCTCCAGGTGGTGTTCGTCGTTGGCGCCGTGGTATTCCAGGAAGCGGAAGGCATCGGGCGGCAGCGGCAGGCTGGCGCGCAGCAGCGGCAGCAGGCTGGGCACGATGCGCTGGCCCGTGCCTTCGATGATGTAGATGGCGCCCAGCAGGCCGACCGGATTGGGCGTGGCGGCCAGGCCGTGCAGATAGGCGTTGAGCGCCTCGCCGCCGGGGTTGCGGCGCAGGCGGGTGAGGTCGGTCTCGGTGCCGCCGGCCTTGAGGTAGTCCTCGTGCAGGATGCGGAAGTCGTTCTGCTCCTCGCCCGCATGCACGTCGATCAGCGCAGCCAGCGCCGCGTGCTCGCCGGTCAGCGAGGCCGCGCCCTCGCGCATCCACAGGCTGCCCTCGCGCACCTGGGGAACCCAGTGGCTCATCCAGCGCACGTAGTCCGCCGTCTGCAGCCTGCCTGTGCGTATGCGCTGCAGCAGCGGCGTGCGCCACACGCGCGAGCGGTAGTCCTGCCAGAGGCTGGCCAGTTCGGTCAGCAGCGGCGCCAGCGTGGCCGGGGCCTGGTTCGGGTCGTGGGGCGGGGCGATGGTGGAGACATCGGGCAGCAGGTCCGGGGCAGCGGGAGCTTCGGCGGTGGCACTGCGTGCTGCGGCCTTGGCCGGGGTGGCGGCGGGAGCCTGGGCCGCATCCTCCACTTCCAGCAGCATGTAGCCGGCCGTGAAGCGGCCCGATTCGGGAATGAAGCACAGCACGGTGTCGCCGTGCTTCAGGCGTGCCGATTCCGTGCGCAGGAACTCGGACAGCATCACGAAGATGGAGGCCGCGCCCGTGTTGCCACGCCAGGCCAGATTGCTCCACCAGCGCTCGCGCGGGATGCCGAGCTGGGCCTTGCCCAGCAGCTCATCGACCACGGGGATGAAGCGCTCCGACGAGTAGTGGCACAGGAAATGGTCGATGCCGCGCTCGGGCACCCAGCCCGTGTGCGCCAGGTGGGCGTATTCGTGGATGCAGACATCGAACAGGTGCGGCAGCAGGCGGATGTCCTGGCGCAGCGACAGCGCGCCTGCGGCCTCGGCCTCGCCCCAGGCGGCAAAGTCCAGGTGGCTGGTGGCGCGGTCGGGCGTCAGGCCCAGCTGCATGCAGACCGGGTAGTCGCCCGCAAAGCTGCGCAGGTGCGTCCAGCGCAGCTTCAGGCGCAGGCCCGGCGCCTGGGGCAGGGCCTGAGGGCCGCCCAGCAGCGCGGCGCCTGCGCCATCGGACAGCATCCAGCGCAGGAAGTGGGCATCGAAGTCCGTGTTGTATCCCTGGGCCGCGAAGCGCGAGCGCTTGAACAGGCGTGAGGGACGCGG
>NZ_JTKZ01000923.1:0-12093 GCF_000799035.1 Delftia sp. ZNC0008 | reverse complement strand
CCGCGGAAAGTGCGGTGCGAAGACATGGGGCCGGTCTTCGGCCGCAATGCCCAGGCCCGTGTCCCAGACCTCGATGCGCCAGCCCCCGCCGTGCACGCGGGCGGCCAGCAGCACGCCGCCGCGCTGGGTGTAGCGCAGGGCGTTGTGCAGCAGGTTGAACACCATCTGGCGCAGCAGGGCCTCGTCGGCACGCACCAGGCTATCCATGCCGCGCGCCACGCGCCAGCGCAGCACCAGCCCGCGCTGGCGGGCCTCGGCCGCGAACAGGCGCGTGGCATCGCCCAGCAGAATGCGCAGGTCCATCACCTGGGCGCGCAGCTCCCAGGTGCCGTTCTCCAGCCGCGACAGGTCCAGCAGGTCGTTGCACATGGTGCCCAGCGACTGGGCACAGGCCTGGGCATCGTCAAGCACGCCTGCCAGCGCGCCGTCGGCATTGCGCTGGCGGGCGGTCTCCACCAGCAGGCCCAGGGCATGCAGGGGCTGGCGCAGGTCATGGCTGGCGGCCGACAGGAAGCGGCTCTTGGCCTCCAGCGCCTGTTCGGCCTGCTCCTTGGCCGCCAGGTAGCGCTCGGCCAGCAGTTGGCGGTCACGCTCCTGCACCCATTGCTGCTGCATGAGCTGGCGCGCCCCCCAGGCATGGCGCGCGATGGTGGCGCCATACAGCATGAGCAGAGGCAGCAGGTACAGGCCCCTGTTCGGGAAGTACCAGACCACGGCCAGCAGCATGGCGCCGTACAGCACGCCGAAGAAGCGCTTGAACACGGCAGCCGCCGGCGCCAGGAAGGTGGCGGCCGAGGCCACGACGCCGCACAGCACCAGGTAGATGAAAAGCCGGAATTCATGGCCGCTGCCATGGGTCAGCGGTATGGCCAGCGCCCAGGAACCGGCGTTGAGCAAGGCCATGCGGCCCATCACGCGCTCCCAGCGCTGCAGCCGCGTTGGCAACTCGGCCGAGGGCACGGCAGCGCCCAGGTCCCGACGCAACTGGCGCCGCAAACCAACGAAGACGCAGGCCATGAGCGCCATGCCCAGCCACCACAGCAGCAGCGGCGCCTGGAAGGCACCCGTTTCGTGCCGCTGCAGCCAGACCACGATGCCGGGGATGATGAGGGCCGCCGCCTCGGACGAGCCCCGCGATGCGATGGACAGCAGCAGCCGCTGGCGCTGCTGCAGCTTCCACAGCGGCTCCGCAGGGCCGCCGTCGTGTTCAGAACTGGTCGCCATCCACGTAGAACCAGCGCCCGCCTTCGCGCACGAAACGGCTGCGCTCATGCAGGCGCACGGCGCGGCCGCCCACGCGGTAGCGCGCGACGAATTCCACCTCGGCACTGTCCTCGCCGGTGCTACGGAAGTCCTTGACCGCCAGCCCCAGCCAGCGTGCCGAAGGCTCGAAGTCCAGCGTGGCAGGCCGCTGGCTGGCGTGCCAGGTAGCCAGCAGATAGGCGGCGTCCTCGCGCACGAAGGCGCTGTAGCGCGAGCGCATCAACGCCTGGGCATCGGGCGCGGGGCAGTCATCGAAATGGTCCAGGTAGCGGCCGCAGCAGGCATCGAAGGCCAGGGGACGGCCCTTGGCATCGTGCTGGCCGCAGGGACAGGCCGGGGAGGTGGCGGCAGCGCTCATAGCGGCTGGCCCTGCGGAACTTGCGGAACTTGGGGGAGGACGGCGCGGGAGCAGGAATGCATGTCAGTCACGGCCGCCTTGCTGCGACCGGGTTCTTGATGGAGGACAGGCGGGCCATGATACTGACCGCGGGCCCTCGGGCCTGTAAGGAGAGCCCATGTTTTCAATGTCGGTCCCGTGGTGGGAGTTCGTGGTGCGCGGCGTGGCCGTCTACCTGTTTTTGCTGGTGTTCCTTCGGCTGACGGGGCGGCGCCAGACGGGGCAGTACGCGCCCTTTGACCTGGTGCTGCTGCTCATCCTGTCGAATGCCGTTCAGAACTCCATGAATGCCGGGGACAACTCGCTGATCGGCGGCATGATCTCGGCCTCCACGCTGATCCTGTGCCATCTGCTGCTGTCCTGGCTGACTTTCCGTTTTCCCGCGCTGGAGCGGCTCATCGACGGCAAGGCCCAGGCCCTGATCACGGACGGCCACCTGAACAAGGATCTGATGCGCGAGGAACGCATCACGCGCGACGATATCGAGGCCGCGCTGCGTGCGGGCGGCTGCCTGCACCTCAGAGAGGTGGAGCGCGCCACGCTGGAGACCGACGGCAGCATCACCGTCGTCCTGCGCCGCCGCGACAGCGAGAACGATGGCGATCCGCCGGTCTGAGCCTAGTCGAGCTGCTCCAGGAAGCGCTCGATGGCCAGGTTCACGGGCTGCGGATGCGTGAGGTTGGCCGCATGGCCGGCCCCCGGCACCTCCACCCACTGCGCCCTGGGCAAGGCCTTGGCCATGGCGCGTGCACGGTCGAGCGTGATGGCGATGTCGTCCGTGCCATGGATGACCAGTGCCGGTACATGGATGTCGGGCAGTCGCGGGCTGATGTCATCGCGCTGGGCCAGCGCCAGAAAGCTCTGCCCCAGGTTGATGGGCGTGGCCTTTTTCCATTTGGCGCGCCAGGCGGCCGCGCCGCTCCAGCCCTGGCCCAGGATGGTGCGCTCCACCGTGGCCGCCATGTCGTCGCTGAGGCCATGCTCCATCCAGGCCCTCAGCAACGCCTCGTGGTGGGGCATCTGCTCGGGGTCTTCCAGCATGGCCTGGGTGTCGATCAGCACCAGCGCACGCACGACCTCGGGGTGGATGAGCGCACAGCGCAGCGACAGATAGCCGCCCTGCGACATGCCCACCAGCACCGCGCGCTCCACGCCCAGGTGCGCCAGCAGGGCGGCCAGGTCGTCGGCCGAGTCGTAGTAGTCGAAGGGAGCGCAATGCGCGGGGTCCGCCGTCTGGCCATGGCCACGCTCGTCCCAGCTGATGCAGCGATAGCGATCCTGCAGCGCCTGGACCTGGGGAGCGAACATGGTGTGGTCCATGAGCAGTCCATGCGAAAACACCAGGACCGGGCCGCGCCCGCCCGTGTCCTCGTAGTAAAGGTTCTGGCCGTTGACGGAAGCAATGGGCATGTCGGGATCTCCTGCGAAGGTGGTCACAAACCTGCCGGAGTCCGGTGCCCGCCTCTCCCGGGCGCCGTCCCGGCGACGCTCCATGCTAAGCCCTGCGGGTGCCGGGGCCATCCGGCCCGACCCGCAGCATAGTGAGGGGCCTCAGGCCAGGGCGCGCTGGATGAGAATTTTCTGCACGTCGCTCGTTCCCTCGTAGATCTGGCACACGCGCACGTCGCGGTAGATGCGCTCGACGGGAAAATCGTTGACCACGCCATAGCCGCCCAGGGTCTGGATGGCTGCGCTGCACACGCGCTCGGCCATTTCGCTGGCGAACAGCTTGGCCATGGCCGCTTCCTTCAGGCAGGGCAGGCCGGCATCGCGCAGGCTGGCCGCATGCCAGATCAGCTGGCGCGCAGCCTCGATCTGCGTGGCGCAGTCGGCCAGGCGAAAGCCCACGGCCTGGTGGTTGAAGATGGGCTGGCCGAAGCTCTCGCGCTCCTTGGAGTACTGCAGCGCGCAATCGAAGGCCGCACGCGCCATGCCCACGCTTTGCGCGGCAATGCCGATGCGCCCGCCCTCCAGCGCCGACAGCGCGATCCTGTAGCCCTCGCCCTCGGCGCCAATGAGGTTGGCGGCGGGGATTCGGCAGCCCTCGAACTGGATCTGGGCCGTGTCCGAGCTGTGCTGGCCCAGCTTGTCCTCCAGCCGCAGCACCTGGTAGCCGGGCGCGGAGGTGGGCACGATGAAGGCGCTCATGCCGCGCTTGCCGGCCGCCTTGTCGGTGACGGCGATGACGATGGCCACGTCGCCGTTCTTGCCGCTGGTGATGAACTGCTTGACGCCGTTGATCACGTAGTCGTTGCCGTCGCGGGTGGCCGTGGTGCGCAGCGCCGAGGCGTCCGAGCCCACATGCGGCTCGGTCAGGCAGAAGGCGCCCAGCATCTCGCCGCGCGCCAGCGGCGCCAGCCATTGCTGCTTTTGCGCCTCGCTGCCGTAGCGCATGAGGATGGCGTTGACGGGGCAGTTGGTGACGCTGATCACCGTGCTGGTGCCGCCGTCGCCGGCTGCGATTTCCTCCAGCACCAGGGCCAGGCTCAGGTAGTCAAGGCCGGCGCCGCCGTATTCCTCGGGCACGCAGATGCCGTAGGCACCCAGCGCCGCCAGGCCCTGGTGCACGTTCTTGGGAAAGTGGTGCTCCTTGTCCCAGCGTGCGGCATGGGGCGTGATTTCGGTGCGCACGAAGTCGCGCACCGCGTCACGGATCATTTCCTGGTCTGCGTTGAGCAGCATGTCTTGTCTCCTGATTCTTGTTTCGTTGTTCGTTGTCCCGGCCGCAGCTACCAGGCGATGCGCTGCCCGTCGTGGCGCAGCATGCGGCCCCGATCAGCCGGCGTGACGCCGGCCAGGGTGCGGATCAGACCCTGCACGCTTTGCTCCACGGTGAAGGTGGCGGACTCGCCGCCCATGTCGGTCTGCACCCAGCCCGGGTCCAGCGCGACCACGGTGGCGCCCGGCCATTGCGGCTGGGCGCTGGCCACGACCATGTTGAGCGCGGCCTTGCTGACGCGGTAGAGCCAGGCGTCGGATTCGGCGCCGGCCAGCAGCGACATCTCGCTGGAGAACAGGCCGAACACGCCGCCCGCCGCCTCGACCATCGGCGCCACCTGGGGCAGCACCTGCATGGCGCCCAGCACATTGGTGTGCATGACGCGGTCGAACTGCTCGCGCGTGGGCGGCGTGGCCGAGCTGTGGGCATCCCACACTCCGGCCACGTACAGCGCCAGCTCGATCTTCTCGCCATCGAGCTGCCAGGCCAGGCCGCTGACGCTGGCCGGATCGGCCACATCCACCAGCAGCACCTTGGCGCCCGTGGCTTCGACGCGCTCGCGATCGGCCTCGCTGCGCACCGTGGCGACCACGCTGCGGCCCTGGGCCGCATAGGCCTCTACCAAGGCAAAACCGAGCCCGCGCGAGGCTCCCAACACCAGAGTGACTGCCATGTCTTTCGACCTTTCAAATGGAATGCGGTCAGCGGCCCTGCTCGCCCGCGATCTGCTTTTCGTAGCGCTCGACCATGGCCTCCTGCGTCTCGGTGGGCGCAGGCAGGCCGATCTGCTGGTGGACCATCTGGTTCACCGACGGCATGACGTTGCGCGGCACCTGGGACTCGGGCTTCCAGAGCCGGGCGCGCATGAGGGCCTTGGCGCAGTGCAGATAGGCCTCCTGCACCTGGATCTCCAGAACGATCTTGGGCCGGAAGCCTTCGTTGGCGAACAGCGCCGTGTAGTGGGCCTCGTCGCGCAGCCTGGCCACGCCGTTGACGCGCAGCGTCTCGTCGAAGCCCGGCACCATGAACAGCAGGCCGATGCGCGGATCGGCGATCAGGTTGCTGAAGCTGTCCAGGCGGTTGTTGCCGCCCGAGTCGGGGATCAGCAGCGTCTGGTTGTCGGGCGCCTTGATGAAGCCCGGCTTTCCGCCGCGCGGCGAGGCATCCATCAGCGAGCCCGCCGCGCCCCCCGTGGCCACGATGCACAGCGGCGACAGCGCGATGAAGCGCAGGCAATGCCGGTCCAGGTCCACCTGCTGCTTGAGCAAGGCCCTTTCGGCCGGCATGGCATACAGGCTGCGCAACTGTTCTTCGCTGGTGATCATGGTCGAGAGGTCAAAGTAATAGCGGATCGGCCGATCCAAGTCTAGCTCTCTGGACGTCTGTGGCGCTGCCCATAAAACTGGCGCAATGCAAATCAGAGACACCGAGGAAGGGCCTACGCCGGCCGCGCCGCCCCGCACCGAGGGTGTCGTCCCCCTTTCAGGGGGAGGGCGCGCAGCGCCTCAGGGGGTGACCATTTCTATCGCCATGGCTGTTCCCTCGCCGCCGCCTATGCACAGCGTGGCCAGGCCGCGCTTGCCGCCACGCGCCTGCAGGGCGTGCAGCAGCGTGACCAGGATGCGCGCACCGCTGGCGCCGATGGGGTGGCCCAGCGCGCAGGCGCCGCCGTTGACGTTGACCTTGTCGCGCGGCACGCCCAGTTCGGCCATCAGGGCCATGGGCACGACGGCAAAGGCTTCGTTGACTTCCCACAGGTCCACATCCGCCGCCGTCCAGCCGGCCTTCTTGAGGGCCTTCTGCGTGGCGCCCACGGGGGCCGTGGTGAACCATTCGGGCTCCTGGGCATGCGTGGCATGGGCGACGATGCGCGCCAGCGGCTTGCAGCCCAGCTCCTTGGCCGTGGACTCGCGCATCAGCACCAGGGCGGCGGCGCCGTCGTTGATGCTGGAGCTCGATGCCGCCGTGATCGTGCCGTCCTTCTTGAAGGCGGGCTTGAGGCTGGCGATCTTGTCCAGCTTGGCCTTGGCCGGGCCTTCGTCGATGCTGACCGTGACATCGCCCTTGCGCGTGGAGACGGTGACGGGCGTGATCTCGGCCGCGAAGGCGCCGCTTTCCGTGGCGGCCTGGGCGCGCTTGACGCTTTCGATGGCGTAGGCATCCTGCTGCTCGCGCGTGAAGTGGTATTTGGCGGCGCAGTCCTCGCCGAAGGTGCCCATGGAGCGGCCCGGCTCGTAGGCGTCCTCCAGACCGTCGAGCATCATGTGGTCATAGACCTTGTCGTGGCCCATGCGGTAGCCGCCACGGCCCTTCTTGAGCAGGTAGGGCGCATTGGTCATGCTCTCCATGCCGCCGGAGACCACCACATCGCGGCTGCCCGCCACCAGCTGGTCATGGGCCAGGATGGTGGCCTCCATGCCGGCGCCGCACATCTTGGACAGGGTCACGGCGCCCGTGCTGCGCGGCAGGCCACCCTTGAAGCCTGCCTGGCGCGCAGGCGCCTGTCCCTGGCCCGCCATCAGGCAGTTGCCGAACAGCACTTCGTCCACCTTCTCCGGCGCCACGCCGGCACGCTGCACGGCGGCCTTGATGGCGGCGCCGCCCAGATCGTGGGCCGCGAGATCGGCGAAGTCGCCCTGGAATGCGCCCATGGGGGTGCGGGCTGCGCCGACGATGACGATGGGGTCTTGCATGCTTATCTCCTGGATGTGGTGATGGTGAGGGGAAAACAAACGGGTCAGGCCAGCCAGCGGCTGCGCTCGTAGGGATAGACGTCGTGCACGTGGCCTTCGCGGATGCGCTGCTGGTGCCGCTGCCAGAAGGCGGGATCGAGCAGGTCGGCATGGTGGCGCATGAAAACTTCGCGCACGGCCGGATTGCCCAGCAAAAAGGGCGCGAAGGTTTCCGGGAACACATCGCGCGGGCCCACGGGATACCAGACCTCGCCGCTGAGCTCGTCTTCCTCGTTGCGCGGCGCAGGCACCTGGCGGAAATGGCAGTCGGTCAGGTATTCGATCTCGTCGTAGTCGTAGAACACCACCTTGCCGCCGCGCGTGATGCCGAAGTTCTTCCACAGCATATCGCCCGGGAAGATGTTGGCGGCCACCAGGTCCTTGATGGCATTTCCGTATTCGATCACGGCGCTCTCCAGCCGCTGCCGCGGTCCCGGCAGGTCCAGCCCGTCATCGAAGCACTCCTGCAGCAGCAGGTTCAGCGGCACCATGCGCCGCTCTATGTAGAGGTGGGAGATGATGACCTCCTGCCGGCCATCGCCGTCGCGGTCGCTGATCTCGACCTGGCTGGGCGCGTGCTCCAGGATCTCGGCGATCAGCGCCTCCGAGAAGCGCTCGCGCGGGAAGGCCACCAGGCTGTACTCCAGCGTGTCGGCCATGCGCCCCACGCGGTCGTGCTGCTTGACCAGGCGGTACTTGGCCTTGACCTGCTCGCGGGTGATCTCCTTGGGCGCGGCGAACCGGTCCTTGATGAGCTTGAACACATAGGGAAAGCTGGGCAGGTCGAACACCAGCATGACCATGCCCTTGATGCCGGGCGCGATGCGGAACTGGTCGCGCGAATGGCGCAGATGGTGCAGGAAGTCGCGGTAGAACAGCGTCTTGCCCTGCTTGGCCAGGCCCAGGGCGTTGTACAGCTCGGCGCGCGGCTTGCGCGGCATGAGGCTGCGCAGGAACTGCACGTAGGCGCTGGGCACGTCGGTGTCGACCATGAAGTAGGCACGCGCAAAGCTGAAGAGGCCGTGCAGGTCCTTCTCGCCGAACAGGGCCGCATGCAGCACCAGCCGGCCGTTGTCCCCATGCAGGATGGGCACGGCCCAGGACAGCTCGGCAAAGCCGTTGATGATCTTGCCGACGATGTAGGCGCCCTTGTTGCGGAAAAACAGGCTGGACAGCACCTGGATCTGGAAGTTGGCGTACAGGCGCATGGCCTGCAGCTGGGGCTCCAGGCGCTCGGCCAGGCGGGCGATGTCGCGCTCCAGGTCTTCAAAGGGGCGCTGCAGCGCGAACTGCTCCACGACTTCACGCAGCGTCTGCGACAGTGTCTCGCGCGTGGGGTAGAAGGCCAGGTAGGCCGGGCGTGCGGCCGGCTCCTGGTTCTCTATGTATTCCGTACTGACGGCCGGCCGCACGAAGATGAAGTCGTTGTGGAAATGCGTGCGGTGCAGGATCTTGGTGGTGACCGAGTTGAAGAAGGTCTCGGCCAGCTCCGGCTGCAGGTGGTTGACCATGAGCCCGATGTAGTGGCGCTTGATCTGCTGCCATACCGGCATGGGCTGGGCGCCGGCCGCAAATTCCTTTTCAAGCCGGCGCACGCATTCGCGCACGCGCAGGTCGTAGAACTCGATGCGCTCGCGCTGCGCGCGCTGCTGGCCCAGCCAGTCGGCCGTCTCGAAGCGGTGCTTGGCGCGGGCCGATTCGGCGCGGAACAGGCGGTAATGGCGGTTGAAGCCATCCATCATCGCCCGCGCGATGTCATAGGCAAGCAGGGTGTCCTGGGCAGGCATCGGCATGAAGTCTCCCGGGGTCCCGCCTGCCATGGCCGCTCAGTCGCGCTGGCGGCTGGCGACCAGCTCGACAGCCTTGGCATGGATGTTGGCGATGCCGCCGACACCGGGCACGGTCATCTGCAGATTGGTGATCAGGCCGTCCTTCAGGCCATAGCACCAGCCGTGCAGCGTGACCTTCTGGCCGCGCGCCCAGGCATCCTGCATCACCGTGCTCTGCGCCACATTGATCACTTGCTCGATGGCATTGAGCTCGCACAGCGCGTCATGGCGCCATTGCGGCGACAGGCTGGCCAGCAGCGCCTGGTGCTTGTCGCGCACGTCCTTCACGTGGCGGATCCAGTTGTCGGCCAGGCCCACGCGCACATCCTCCAGTGCCGCCAGCACGCCGCCGCAGCCATAGTGGCCGACGACCATCAGGTGCTCGACCTTGAGCTGGTCCACCGCGTACTGGATGGTGGACAGGCAGTTCAGGTCGCTGGGCACGACCACGTTGGCCACGTTGCGGTGCACGAACACCTCGCCGGGCTCCAGGCCCGTGATCTGGTTCGCGGGCACGCGGCTGTCGGAACAGCCGATCCACATGTAGCGGGGTTTTTGCTGCGCCATCAGCCCAGTGAAGAAACCGGGCCGGTCACGCTCCACCTGCTGGGCCCATTCGCGGTTGTGGACAAACAGCTCTTCGATGGAGGTTGTGCTCATAAATAATCCTTTTGTTGGGGTCAAACTCAAGAACGGCGCAGCAGGCAGGCGAAAGATCAGCAGGTCTCTGCGAACAGCTCGCGGCCGATCAGCATGCGACGGATCTCGCTGGTGCCGGCGCCGATCTCATAGAGTTTCGCATCCCGCCAGAGGCGACCCAGTGGGTATTCGTTGATATACCCATTACCCCCATAGATTTGAACGCCTTCGCCGGCCATCCATGTCGCCTTCTCGGCGCACCACAGGATGACGCTGGCGCAATCCTTGCGAACTTGGCGAACATGCTCGGTTCCCAGCAGATCGAGGTTTTTGGCGACCGTATAGGCAAAGGAGCGGCCCGCTTGCAGCACGGTGTACATGTCCGCCACCTTGCCCTGGATGAGCTGGAACTCGCCGATGCTCTGGCCGAACTGCTTGCGGTCATGGATGTAGGGCACGACGTTGTCCATCACCGACTGCATGATGCCCAGCGGCCCGCCCGTCAGCACGGCGCGCTCATAGTCCAGGCCGCTCATCAGCACCTTGGCGCCGTTGTTCAAGCCGCCCAGCACGTTCTCGGCCGGCACCTCGACGTTCTCGAACACCAGCTCGCCCGTGTGGCTGCCACGCATGCCCAGCTTGTCCAGCTTCTGGGCAATGGAAAAGCCCTTCATGCCCTTCTCGATCAGGAAGGCAGTCACGCCGCGGGCGTTCAGCTCGGGCTCGGTCTTGGCGTAGACCACCAGGGTGTCGGCATCGGGACCATTGGTGATCCACATCTTGGTGCCGTTGAGCAGGAAGTAGCCGCCCTTGTCCTCGGCCTTGAGCTTCATGCTGATCACGTCCGAGCCGGCGCCGGGCTCGCTCATGGCCAGCGCGCCCACATGCTCGCCGCTGATCAGCTTGGGCAGGTACTTCGCCTTTTGCGCTTCATTGCCGTTGCGGTTGATCTGGTTCACGCAAAGATTGCTGTGCGCGCCGTAGGACAGGCCCACCGATGCGCTGGCACGCGAGATTTCCTCCATCGCCACCATGTGGGCCAGGTAGCCCATGTCGGCACCGCCGTACTGCTCGGACACGGTGATGCCCAGCACGCCCAGGTCGCCGAACTTGCGCCACAGGTCCATGGGGAACTGGTCGTCGCGGTCGATCTCGCCGGCGCGCGGTGCAATCTCGGCCTGTGCGAACTCGCGCACGGCATCGCGCAGCGCATCGATGTCCTCGCCCAGTTGGAAGTTCAGGCCCGGCAGGTTGGAAAGGCTCATCTCATGTCTCCTGTGGAAATTGGGGGAAAGAACGCCGCCCGGCTCAATCGGCCAGATCGCGGCCCTGCACGCACATCAGCGTGCAGCCCATGGTGGCAATCAGTTTCTCGCGGCCTTCGTCGATGGCGTAGGCGCGCCCTTCGGTCACGGTGATGGTGCGGCCCGGCTTGAGCACACGGCCTTCCATGCGAAAGCGCTGGCCCTTGGCAGGGGCCAGCAAGTTGATCTTGAATTCAATGGTGAGCACGGCAGCATCGGCCGGCATCAGGGTCAGCCCTGCGTAGCCGCAGGCGGAATCCAGCGCCGCGGAAACCATGCCGGCATGCAAAAAGCCATGCTGCTGCGTCAGCCCGGGCGCCCAGTCCAGGCAGACATCGACGGCACCGGGCTCCAGCAAGGACAGCTCGGCGCCCAGGGTGTGCATCGCGCCCTGGCGTGCAAAACTGTCTTGCACACGGCGGGCAAAGTCGCTGTTGGCAGGTTCCAGGCGGGGCACGGTCAAGGCAAGCCTCACAAATTACGTTTACGTAAACGTCAATTATGAAGCATTTTTCCCATCCAGGTGTTTCAACAAAGTGCGGGCCTCGGATTCCTGCTCTCGCACCTCGGCCAGGTTGGCCTGCAGATCGGCCAGGCGGTCCTCGAGCTGGCGGCGGTGCACAGCCAGCACCTCCAGGAATTTGCGCAGTTGCACGCCCGTGTCACGGGGGCTGTCGTAGAGATCGATGATCTCCTTGGCTTCGTTCAGAGACAGTCCCAGCCGCTTGGCCCGCAAGGTCAGGCGAAGACGTGTGCGATCACGCGCGCTGTAGACGCGATTGCGTCCGCCAGGCCCGGCACGCTCGGGCTCAAGCAGGCCCATGTCCTCATAGAAGCGGATGGCCCGGGTCGTGAGATCGAACTCCTTGGCAAGATCGCTGATGGTGTAGGTGGTCGACATGGCTGGAGAGTCCGCCGGCATCCACAGCCGGCGGCCATGGGAATGCGACGTTGACGTTAACGTCAATGCTAGCGGAATTGTCCGCAGGAAACTGCGCCGGATGTTGCATCCGGGTGCGACGAAGAAGCCTGGCAGGAATAAAAAGAGAGCGCGTCAGCGCTCTCTTTTTTGGGTTGTCCGTTTTCGGATGTTCCGTTGAGCCGTCCGTTTTGGCGGTTCAGCCTGTTTCCCCGTTTCCTGCACCCCAATGCAAAAAACCCCGTAGCTTTGGGCTACGGGGTTTCTTGGGCTGTAAGAGCCTGACGATGA
>NZ_JTKZ01000786.1:0-5765 GCF_000799035.1 Delftia sp. ZNC0008 | reverse complement strand
CCGCGTAGCCTGCTCGAATGCGCGCGCGAGTGCCTGGGCTGAGGCTGGGCAGCCGGTGAACCCCCGGTCCCGACGCTGGAATGCCCCAGGTCGCCGACAATGGCGGCTTTGCGCGGCGCGCCTTTTGCGCTGCGGTTTTCCAAGGCCTTTGCCATGAACATCACCAAAGACACCGCCGTCACCATCAACTACAAGATCACCGACAAGCTGGGCAAGCTGCTCGACAAGGGCGACGTGGCCTATCTGCATGGCGGCTACGACAACATCTTCGCCAAGGTGGAAGCCGCCCTGGACGGCAAGGCCGTGGGCGACACGCTGACCGTGGACCTGGCCGTGGAAGACGCCTTCGGCGCGCGCGACGAGAGCCTGACCCGCACCATCCCCAAGGGCGAGTTCCCACCCGGCGTGAAGGTCGGCGGCCAGCTGCGCGGCACGGATGACCAGGGCCAGCCCCAGATCTACCACGTGGTCAAGATCAAGGGCCCCGTGGTGCTGCTGGACGGCAACCACCCGCTGGCCGGCATGGCGCTGCACTTTGCCTGCAAGGTCACCGAAGTGCGCGCGGCCAAGCCCGAGGAAATCGAGCACCGCCACGTGCACGGCGGCCACGGCCACCACCATTGAGAGGCAGGGCCGGGTACACCCGGTCCGCACGGCCCCGCAGAGCACAAAGGCCGCCTGGCATGCCCGGCGGCCTTTGTGTTTCCGACTAGACCGCCTCCAGCGCCAGCAGCGCCGTGGCGGTGTTGGAGATCGGTATGTGGTAGTTGCCGTGCACGCGGCGCACGCCGGGCGCAGCCGCGGACAGGGCGCCGCGCATGGCCAGCCACATCAGCAGTTCCACGCCCTGGGTGCCGGTCTTTTCCACGAGTTCATGCACGCTGAACTGCGTGGCCCATTCGGGATTGGTGGCCATGCTTTCAAGGAACTGCAGGTCGAAGGCCTTGTTGATGAAGCCCGCGCGCTCGCCATCGAGCTGGTGCGACAGGCCCCCTGAGGCAATGACGGCCACGCGCTGGTCGCTGTTCCAGCGCGCAATCGCCCGGCCCACGGCCTGGCCCAGCGCATAGCAGCGGCGCGCCGAGGGCAGCGGGAACTGCACGGTATTGATGCACACCGGCACGACGGCCACCGGGCAGTCGCCCTCGGGCCAGAACAGCTTGAGCGGCAGCGTGCAGGCATGGTCCACCAGCATCTCCTGGCAGCTGACCACATCGAAGTCCTCGCCCACCAGGGACTCGATCAGGTGCCATGACAGCTCCGCGTGGCCGCGCAGCGGTGCCAGCGTGGGAATGCCCCAGCCTTCGTCGGCGTTGCAGTAGCGCTCGGCCGCGCCCACGGCGAAGGTGGGCATCTTGTCGAGGAAGAAGTTCAGGCCGTGGTCGTTGTAGAACATCACCACCACGTCGGGGCGCTGGGCGGCCAGCCATTCGCGGATGGGCGGGAAGCCGTCGAAGAAGGGCTTCCAGTAGGGCTCGTTCTGCAGGCCCTTGTGGATGGCGTTGCCGATGGCGGGAATGTGCGAGGTGCCGAGGCCGCCGATGAGATGTGCCATGGTGGGTGTCTCCTGTACTGTGTCTTGCGTATGGTCTGTGGCGGGGCTCAGGCGTGCGAGCGCAGCAGGGCCTGGAATTCGGCCTTGGTCATGCCGGTCTGCTGGGCGCCTATGTCCTGCATGTCCAGGTGGAAGATGCCGGCCAGCTTGGCCAGGTAGTAGGCGTTGCCGCCGGCCGCGATCATCTGCAGCACGTTGCGCGCGCGCACGGCCTCGGCCTGCTCCTGGTTCAGCCCGTAGCTGCGCATATAGGCCTCCTCGTCGGCCAGGAAGGCCTGGCGGTTGGCCAGCTCGTTGAAGGAAAAGCACATGCTGTTGAGCGCATAGCCCTTGCGGGCCTGCCTGCCGTCGAACAGGGTGGTGCCGGGAATCTGCGGCTGATCGGCCATGTTTTGTCTCCGGTATTTGCGTTGGATCAGCGGCAGTGTCCGGCGCGCGTTGCCAAAGATAAAGCGGCGGCCAATCATGGAATGCATGAGACAAATCGATGGATCGCAGCTCGATGGCAGGCTGCTGCAACTGCTGCTGGCCGTGCTGGAGACCGGCAGCGTCACGGCGGCGGCGCAGCGCCTGGGCGTGACGCAATCGGCCGTCAGCCATCTGCTGGACAAGCTGCGCGCCATCACGGGCGACCGATTGTTCGTGCGGCAGGGGCGGGGCATTGCGCCCACGGCCCATGCGCTGGCGCTGCAGGACCCGGCGCGCGAGCTGCTGCGGCAGATGCAGCAGTTCGGCCAGGGGCCCAGCTTTGACCCCGCGCACTGGCGTGCCGAGATCACCATTGCCGCCAACGACCTGCAGCGCGAACTGCTGCTGCCCGCGCTGGCCCGGCGCCTGCGCTCATCCGCGCCCGGGACGGTGCTGCGCGTGATCGACAGCGGCGCGCCGGATGCCGAACTGCTGCGCTCGGATGCCTGCCTGCTGGCCATCAGCCCGCGCCCGCCCGATGCCACGGACATCGTGCAAAAGCGCCTGTTCAGCGATGAGTACGCAGTCTTCCATGACAGCGCCGTGCGACAGCCGCCGGCCAGCCTGGCCGACTATCTGCACGCCGACCACGCCACCGTGGCCTATGCCGACCGCCAGGCGCTGGACCTGGACCTGCAACTGCAGGCGCGCGGGCTGGAGCGCCGCTTTGCCGTGCGCGTGCCGGGCTTTGCGGCGCTGGCCGCCTTTGTGCGCGGCACGCCGCTGCTGGCGACGGCGCCATCGCTGCTGGGCCGCACGGCCCTGTCATCGCTGGCCAGCGTTGCGGTGCCCGTGGACTGCCCGCCGCTGCCCATGTTCATGATCTGGCACGCGCGCCACCAGGCCGATCCCGCCCATGCGTGGCTGCGCGGGCAGTTGCAGCAAGTGGTGGCGCAGGCGCTTGGCGGCGCCGAGCCGTCAATGCCTGCGAAGCAAGGCGCGGCGCAGCAGGCGCGCGGCGCGGTTGCGGATCTGGAAGGGGCTGTGGCTCACGGCCGGGCTCACGCGGGCGCGTGAGCAGGCGGCCAGGAAGTCGCGCAGCAGCACGCTGTCATCCAGCGTGCTGGTGTCGGGGTTGCGGAACTGGAATTCGGGGTGCCACTGCGTGGCCGCGATGTAGCTCTTGAGCGTGCCGGGCTTGCGGAAGATGGCCTCGGGAATGCGGTCGGGCAGGCTCCAGGCCTCCACATCGAACTCGGGCGCCACGTCCTTGATGCCCTGGTGGTGGATGCTGTTGACGCGTGCGCGGTCCAGCGTGGGATACAGCGCCTCCAGCCGGCTGCCGGGCACGATGGCGATGTCGTGGTAGTGGCGGTCGTACTCGGTGGGATTGCGGTGCAGCTGCGAGCCGGGCACCTGGGTCTCGATGTCTTGGTAGAGCGTTCCGCCGAAGGCCACGTTGATCAGTTGCAGACCGCGGCAGACGCCGAAGATGGGCTTGCCGGCCTGGGAAAACGCCTCGACCACGGCCAGGTCGTAGAGGTCGCGCACGCGGTCGCCCAGCCATTCGGGGCGCATGGGTTCCTCGCCATAGCTGCCGGGCCAGACGTCGGCGCCGCCATGCATGACCACCCCATCCAGCCACTCGGCATAGTGCTCCAGCGTCACGTCGCCGCGTGCGGTCTCGCCTGTGGGGCAGGGCACCATCACCACCATGGCGCCGGCCGACATGATCCAGTGCGCTATCGATTGCTCCACGTACTGCAGCGTCTTGCCCGTGAAAAGCGGACGCTGCGGGTCCGCATGGGAGAAACAGGCCGAAAGGCCGATCTTGAGGCGGCGTGAGGCAAGTGGGCTCATGGGGTGGTGGGCAAGGGGAAAGTCCTGATGGTCACGTTGTAAGCCCAATCGTGCCTGCGACCTGTAGGAAGGGGTTGAACGCCCGCGACCGGCGCAGGGCCATCACCGCAAATAGGTGTAGGTGAATGCAAGAGTTGTCTTGAGGCATCTCAAGCTTCTTCAGCGCGCTGAACCCGGCGTCGCCCCTCTGGGTGTAGCCTGTAGGCAGGGTGGGGACTGCGGATGCTGCAGTGCGAAAAACCTGACGACGCAGGGTGCGACTTGCTGTGCAGGCAGCCCGCATGGCGTTACGATGGTTTCGCCAGTTCATCAATGGCCCCGACAACCCCGCCGCGCCGGTGGTGCGGCTTTTGGCGACTAGGAGGATATGCATGCAAGTTCAGGTTCATGCCGACGATTCGATCCAGGGTGGCGAGTCCTTGGCGCAATGGGCGCAGGAAGAAATCAACGCCAAGCTGGCGAGATTGAAGGACTATGTGGTGCGCGTGGAGGTGTTCCTCACGGGTGTCGATGCGCTCAAGACTTCGGGGGCTCCCGGCAAGCGCTGCGTTCTGGAGACCCGGGCCAATGGACGCCCGCCGATCGCCGTGAACGCCGAGGCCGAGAAGGTCAAGGACGCCTTCAACGCCGCCATCGATAAGCTGAAGCGGGCGGTGGAAACCGATCTGGGCAAGCTCAAGGACAAGCATGGCCGCGAGAGCGTGCGCGGCGTGGAAGATGGCACCGAGGTGGATGCGGCCAGCCCGGCCTGACCCTCGAAACTCCCGCAACATCAACGGCAAGGCGCCCCTTTCGGGGCGCCTTTTTGCTGGGGCGGCGATCGCCGCGAAGGCTGCGGTACGGCGCGTTTCAGCGCGAGGCGCGCAGCACCACGCCGTCCAGCGAAGGCGCATGCAGCGGCGCCAGGGGCGAAGCCAGCGGCGGTCCGAAGCGGCGCGCCGCAGTGGCGGGCTGCCGGGTCTCGGCCTCCCACTGCGCGCGGGCCTCGGCGATTTCCTCTC
Source organism: Delftia sp. ZNC0008 (assembly GCF_000799035.1). Classification (NCBI taxonomy): domain Bacteria; kingdom Pseudomonadati; phylum Pseudomonadota; class Betaproteobacteria; order Burkholderiales; family Comamonadaceae; genus Delftia; species Delftia sp. ZNC0008. The sequence goes on along the minus strand of NZ_JTKZ01000786.1, from coordinate 941 downwards.
CCGTGCGCGCCACGAAGTTCCACCACAGCAAGATGGCTTCATCCATGGGCTCGCCGCCAATGACCAGCAGGCGGCTGCCGGGCGCCGCTTCGATGGCGACCGAGGGCGTGCCCAGGGGCAGGTAGAGCAATTCCTCCACCGGCAGCGGCTGGCCGTTCACGCGCACGTCACCTTCCAGGCTGAGCACGGCATGCTCGAAATCGGCGCGCAGCGGCAACGTGGCGACGGCATTGGCGCTGCGTGCGCTGTCCGCATGCAGATCCACGCTCATCAGGGGCGTGTGCACCTCGGCGGGCGACGTCAGGCCCAGCGCCTCGCCGGCCAGCACCGTGGCCGTGAAGTCCCCCACCGTGGTCCTGGGCAGCTCGGGGTAGTGCTGGAAGCGAGGCGGACCGTTGCGGTGCGATTCGGGCAGCGCAATCCACAGCTGGGCGGCGTGGATGTGCGAGGGCGTCTGGCTTTCCTCGGAATGGGCGATGCCGTGGCCTGCCGTCATCAGATTGACCTGTCCGGGCCGGATGATCTGGGTGTTGCCCAGGCTGTCGCGGTGCAGCACTTCGCCGCGGATCATCCAGGTGAAGGTCTGCAGGCCGATATGGGGATGCGGGCCGACCTGCATGCCGGGCGGCGCGGGATCGGCGGGGCCGGCGTGGTCGAGAAAGCACCAGGCACCGACCTTGCGCAGGGCGCGCTGCGGAATGGCGCGCTGAATGGGAATGCCGCCCACGTCGGCGGTGCGGGTGGGAAGGTGCTGGGGCTGGGAGTTGGGTGGGGACGTGTCGGACATGGGCGGATCGGCCTGGTTCGTGGGGGAGGCCACCAGTGTCGTGCAGCTCGGCGCAGCAGGCAAACCAGGATCGCAGATATTGGGCCTGTTCGCTGACAGCGCATTCTCAGGAACATTGTTTACATTCGAGGAACGGCCCGGCGCCCGTCCTTTT
>NZ_JTKZ01000523.1:0-4878 GCF_000799035.1 Delftia sp. ZNC0008 | reverse complement strand
CGCAGCTGCGCAGGGTCTGGGGGCTGACCGAGGTTCAGGCGGCGGCGCCGCCGCCGGCCTGAGGGGTGCCTGCCTGGACGATGGCCTCGACCAGCGCATCAAGGCTGCCCTGGCGTTCCTGCTCGCCCACCTCGAACAGCTCCAGCACGCCGGTGCCGCGCAGGATGGCGAAGGCCATGGCCGCAAAGCCCTGCGGGCGGGGATGGTGGGCCGCGATCTCGGGGAAGACGTCCAGGAAGCGGGTGTAGAACACGCTGTCCACATGTACCCGGCGCGCGTCCACGCGGTCGAACAGCGAGGGGGAGGCCTTGCAGCCGAAGAACATGCTCCAGGCCGCCTGGTAGTTGGCCGCGCCGAAGATGTTGTCCCAGGCCAGGGTGACGAAGGCCTCGGCACGCTCGCGCAGGGGCAGGGCCTTGTCGGGCCAGACCGTGCCCTGGTCGCTCAGCGGCTCCATGACCTCGATGACCAGCCGCTCCATCAGCGCATCGCGGCTCTCGAAGTGGTGCTGCAGCGCGCCCAGCGACACGTCGGCGCCGCGCGCGATGGCCTGCAGCGTGGCGCTCTTGAAGCCACCCTCGCGCAGCAGCGCCAGGGCGGAGTCGATGATCTTGCGTTGCGTTGTCTCCACACGCTCGGTCTGCGGCGTGCGTGCGCGCCGCTGCGTGGCGGACGTCGTCATGTTCTGGGCTCCAGAGGGCAAAAAAATAATAGTAGATTGTTTTTGTTTGTTGCGGGCGTTCAACCGTTGCCGCAGTGCGGCATGGCGGGCGGCAATGCGTCGATGGCCTTCGCTACTCCTTCTTCTTGGGCTTGTCCATAGGGATAAATTACAAGAAATAATAATTTATTGTTTTTTATAGTTGATACCCATCAACAAGGGGCGCACAAGGCCCCGCATTCCAACAGGCACCCCACGAGGAGACATTGCCGTGAAGACCACCGAAGTGTTCCAACCCCTGCGCCGCCGCGCGCCTTGCTGAGAGCCGGAGCACCCCCTTGATGCACAGTTCTTCTTCGCAGGGCCATCTGGAGCGCAGGCTCAAGAACCGCCACATCCAGCTCATCGCGCTGGGCGGCACCATCGGCACGGGCCTGTTCCTGGGCTCGGCCGGCATCATCGAGCTGGCCGGCCCGTCCGTGCTGCTCGGCTACGCCATTGGCGGGCTTATCATCTTTTTCATCATGCGTTTCCTGGGCGAGATGCTGGTCGAGGAGCCCAACGCGGGCTCGTTCAGCTATTTCGCCAACCGCTACCTGGGCCGCTTCGCGGGCTTTCTGGCGGGCTGGAACTGTGTGGCGCTGTATGTGCTCGTGGGCATGCTGGAGCTGACGGCCGCAGGCAAGTTCATCCAGTTCTGGTGGCCCGGCATACCCACCTGGGTGACGGCGGCGGTGTTCTTCGTGCTGATCAACGGCGTGAACTTCATCAACGTCAAGGCCTATGGCGAGTTCGAGTTCTGGTTCGCGCTGATCAAGATCGTGGCCGTGATGGCCATGATCGGCGCAGGCCTGTATTTGCTGTTCAGCGCCGACCGGCCCGAGCAGACCGTGCGCAACCTGTGGACGCACGGCGGCTTCTTCCCCAACGGCTTCTCAGGCCTGGTGATGGCCTTCGCCTTCATCATGTTCGCCTTCGGCGGCGTGGAGATGCTGGGCTTCGCGGCGGCCGAGACCGACCAGCCGCGCACCGTCATCCCCAAGGCCGTGAACCAGCTGATCTACCGCGTGCTGGTGTTCTACATCGGCTCCATGGCCGTGCTGATGTCGCTGATGCCCTGGACCGACCTGCTGGGCCAGCTCAAGGCCGGCGGCGACACCTACAGCAGCAGCCCCTTCGTGCTGGTGTTCTCGGGCCTGGGCGAGAACGTGGCCGCCCACCTGCTGAACTTCGTGATCCTCACGGCCACGCTGTCGGTCTACAACAGCATGGTCTACAGCAACAGCCGCCTGCTGTACGGCATGGCCAGCGAAGGCAATGCACCGCGCTCGCTGATGCAGGTCAACCGCCGCGGCGTGCCGGTGCGGGCCATCGTCTATCCGGCCATCTTCACGGCGCTGGCCATCGTGCTGAACTATGTGGCGCCGGCCGGCGTGCTGGAGCTGCTGATGTCGCTGATCGTGGCGGCCCTGGTGATCACCTGGACCATCATCATCGTGGCGCACTGGCGCTTTCGCCGGGCCCATGCGGCACGCGGGACCGTGCTGGGCTTTCCCGCACCGGCCGCGCCGCTGACCAATGCCATCTGCCTGGCCGCCATGGCCCTTGTGGTGGGCGTGATGCTGCTGACACCGTCGGTGCGGTCCTCCGCGCTGGCCATTCCGATCTGGGTCCTGGTGGTCTACGGGGCCTATCGCCTCGTGTTCCGCCAACGTCCCACGCCTGTGCTGGAATCCGTACTGGAACCCGCGCACATCCCCCGTTGAAACCTTCAAGGAGAACCAACCATGGCAGACCTGTTCGACAACCCGATGGGCCTGATGGGCTTCGAATTCGTGGAATTCGCATCGCCCACGCCCGGCGTGCTGGAGCCGCTGTTCGAGAAGCTGGGCTTCACGCTGGTGGCCAGGCACCGTTCCAAGAACGTGCTGCTGTACCGCCAGGGAGGCATCAACTTCATCATCAACAATGAGCCGGGGCAGGCCGCCTATTTCGCTGCCGAGCACGGCGCCTCGGCCTGCGGCCTGGCCTTCCGCGTCAAGGATGCGCACCAGGCCTACAAGCGCGCGCTGGAGCTGGGCGCGCAGCCGGTGGAGATCCCCACGGGTCCCATGGAGCTGCGCCTGCCGGCCATCAAGGGCATCGGCGGCGCGCCGCTGTACCTGATCGACCGCTTCGACGAAGGCAAGTCCATCTACGACATCGACTTCGAGTTCCTGCCCGGCGTGGACCGCAACCCCAAGGGCCACGGCTTCCAGGTGGTGGACCACCTGACGCACAACGTCTACCGCGGCCGCATGACCTACTGGGCGGACTTCTACAGCAAGCTGTTCAATTTCCGCGAGATCCGCTACTTCGACATCTCGGGCGAGTACACCGGCCTGGCCTCCAAGGCCATGACGGCGCCCGACGGCCTGATCCGCATTCCGCTGAACGAGGAATCGCGCCAGGGCGGCGGCCAGATCGAGGAATTCCTCATGCAGTTCAACGGCGAGGGCATCCAGCACATCGCGCTGCTGACGGACAACCTGCTGGACTCCATCGACCAGCTGCAGATGGCCGGCATTCCGCTGCTGACCGCGCCCAACGACATCTACTACCAGAACCTGGAAGGCCGCCTGCCCGGCCACGACCAGCCCGTGGGCGAGCTGCAGGCACGCGGCATCCTGCTGGACGGCACGACCGAGGGCGGCCAGCCGCGCCTGCTGCTGCAGATCTTCTCCCAGCCCATGCTGGGGCCCGTGTTCTTCGAGTTCATCGAGCGCAAGGGCAACTACCGCGAGGGCTTCGGCGAAGGCAATTTCAAGGCCCTGTTCGAGTCCATGGAGCGCGACCAGATCAACCGCGGCGTGCTGCAGACCGAGGCACCGCAGGGCGCCTGATCCCGACGGACGCAACGCGCCCGCCCGGCCCTGGCCGGGTGGGCGCGCTGTCGTCAGGGTAAACACGGGCGGCCCTACACTCGGTGCCCATGAATTCCCCCTCGATGCAACCGGTGGCGCTCGGTCAAAGCGCATTGCAAGTCAGCCCCATCTGCCTGGGCACCATGACGTTCGGCGAGCAGGTCGGCGAGGCCGAGGCCTTTGCCATCATGGACCGCGCGCTGGAGCGCGGCGTGGACTTCTTCGACACGGCCGAGATGTATGCCGTGCCCGCACGCGCCGAAACCTGCGGCGCCACCGAAACCATCATCGGCCGCTGGTTCGCCCAGCGCCCCGGCGCGCGCGCCAAGGTCGTGCTGGCCACCAAGGTGGCCGGTCCTTCGCGGGGCATGCCCTGGGTGCGCGAGGGCTTGGGGCTGACGGCGGCCGACATCGCCGCCTCCTGCGAAGGCAGCCTGCGCCGCCTGGGCACGGACGTGATCGACCTCTACCAGATCCACTGGCCCGAGCGCAACGTGCCGGCCTTCGGCCAGCTGTACTACGACCCGGCCAAGGAAAGCTCGCAGACCGGCATCCACGAGCAGCTCGAGGCGCTGGGCCGCCTGGTCCGTGAAGGCAAGGTGCGCCACATCGGCCTGTCCAACGAAACGCCCTGGGGCGTGCACGAATTCGTGCGCCTGGCCGAGCAGCACGGCCTGCCGCGCGTGGCCTCGGTGCAGAACGCCTACTGCCTGCTCAACCGCAGCTGGGAAAACGGCATGGATGAAAGCTGCCACCGCCTGGGCGTGTCGCTGCTGGCCTATTCGCCGCTGGCCTTCGGCCTGCTCACGGGCAAGTTCGACGTGCATGCGCCCACCGATCCCGCTGCGCCGCAGGCTGCACGCATTGCGCGCTACGAATCGGTGCGCAAGCAGCGCTGGGGCCGGCCCGAAGCCCTGGCCGCCGCGCGCCGCTACAACGCGCTGGCGCGCGAGCACGGCATGACGCCCACGCAGCTGGCGCTGGCGTTTTGCTACACCAAGTGGCAGGTGGCCAGCACCATCATCGGCGTGACCTCGGTGGCCCAGCTCGATGAGGACCTGAACGCCTGGGGCACGCAACTGTCGCCCGAACTGCTGTCGGCCATCGACGCCATCCGCTGGGAAGTGCGCGACCCTGCGCAATAGGCCTCGGCTCTGCGCCTTCAGCGGCTGCACTCGCCCTTGAGCGCAGCGGCCGCCAGCATGGGCAGGCTCAGCAGGCCCATGCCGCCGCCCTTGAACTCGCCCTTCATGCAGTCGCCCTGGGCGGCCTCGCGCATGCCGCTGGCCAGCGGGTCCTCGCGCTGCGCATGAA
>NZ_JTKZ01000665.1:0-2814 GCF_000799035.1 Delftia sp. ZNC0008 | reverse complement strand
CGTCAGCCTGCTGACGGACGCCCAGCGCGGCCTGGCGGCCCGCGCACAAAACTGGGACCTGGCGCAGTTCGACCTCGACCTGGGCGGCGGCAGCCGCACCCGCCGACGCATGCTCGACGGCTGGCAGAGCTTTCTGCGCGCGCCGCAATGGAAGGCCGCGCGCTGGGGTACCGCGCTCGCACTGCTGGCCCAGGTGGTGGGCCTCAATGCCTGGGCCTGGACCGAAAACCGCGCCATCGCGGCCAAGCAGGTCCAGGTGCGCTCCACGCTGGCCACCAGCTTTCCGCGCGTTCCCGTCATCGTCGATGCGCCCGTTCAAATGCAGCGCGAAGTCGCCACGCTGCGCCAGAGCGCCGGCGCGCTGACGCAGGGCGACCTGGAACCCCTGCTGGCCGCCGCATCCCGGGCCCTGCCTGCCGGCCAGTTGCCGCAGGCCATGGACTACCAGGACCGTCAGCTGCGCCTCAAGGGCGTCTCGCTGGAGGCCGAGGCACTGGAGCAGGCACAACAACATCTGGCCGGCAGCGGCCTGCGACTGCAGCGCGACGGTGCCGACCTGCTGCTTGCCCAGGAGGCCCGGCCATGAACATGCGCGCATCCCGCCAAAGCCTGGCCCCACTGCGCGCGCGCTGGAATGCCCTGGCGCCGCGTGAACAGAACATGACGCTGCTGGCCGGTGGTGTGGTGGCACTGGCCCTGCTGTGGTGGCTGGCCCTGGCCCCCGCCCTGCACAGCCTGCGCACCGCGCCCGAACGCCATGCCCAGGCAGACCGCCAGTTGCGCCAGATGCAGCTGCTGCAGGCCGAGGCCGAGCAGCTGCGCAGCAACGCACGCCCCGTGGTCGGCGATGCCAAGGCGCTGCTGCAAAGCTCGCTGTCCGCCGAACTGGGCGCCTCCGCCCAATTGAACTGGATGGGCGACCGCGCACAGATCACGCTCAAGGCCGCGCCCGCCGCCGCGCTGGCGCGCTGGCTGGCCCAGGTCCGCAGCAACACGCACGCCGTTCCCGCCGAGATGAAGCTGGCCCGCAGTGCTTCTGCAAGCGCCGCAGGCGCTGCCGATGCCGTGCGCTGGGATGGCAGCCTGGTGCTGGACCTGCCTGTCGATCCGTCGCGGGCACCTTGAGCATGCGCCGCCAGCCCCGCTCCCAGCCTGTCCTGCGCTCACCGCGCGGGTGGGCGCTGGCAGGCGCCCTGTGCGGCCTGGTGGCCACCACCGTCGTCTGGGCACCCGCCGCCTGGCTGGCACGCGGCGTGGATTCCGCCACACAGGGCCAGGTACTGCTGCTGCAACCGCGCGGCACGCTGTGGAACGGCTCGGCCTCCCTGGCCTTCACCGGAGGCGCCGGCAGCCGCGACCGCACGGCCCTGCCCACGCGGCTGGAATGGACGCTGCGCCCGCGCCTGGACGGCGCCCGCATTCAGCTGCGCAGCGAATGCTGCACACCCACGCCCGTGGTGCTGGACCTGCTGCCGCGCTGGCAGGGTCTGAGCGCCGTGGTGCACGACAGCGACACGCGCTGGCCTGCCTCGCTGCTGTCCGGCCTGGGCACGCCCTGGAACACGGTGGACCTGCAAGGCCAGCTGCGGCTGGCCACGCAGGCCCTGCAACTGCAATTGCTGTGGCAATCGGGGCGCTGGCGCAGCGACGGCAGCACGCGGCTGGAGGCGCTGGCCGTATCCTCGCGGCTGTCCCCTCTGCGCCCGCTGGGCAGCTACCGGCTGGACATCCTCGGGGGCGACAGTCCGCAGCTGCAGCTCAGCACCCTGAACGGAGACCTGCGCCTGAGCGGCCAGGGCCAATGGGTAGGCCAGCGGCTGCACTTCCAGGGCGAGGCCTCGGCCAGCCCCGAGCGCGAAACCGCGCTGTCCAACTTGCTCAACATTCTGGGACGGCGCCAGGGGCCCCGGTCCATCATTTCCTTTGGTTGATCCATGACTCAGCAGCACACGACCCCGTTCTGGCGCAACACCCTGCACACGCTGGCCGTCAGCGCCATGCTGGCCTGCACCGCTGGCACCGCCCAGGCCCAGCAGACCAATGCACCGGCCGGCGCCACGCCCAGCCTGCGTCCGGGCGAGCCTGTGACGCTGAATTTCTCGGGTGCAGACATCGAGGCCGTCTCGCGTGCCATCGGCGCCATCACCAACCGCAACGTGGTGGTCGACCCCCGCGTCAAGGGCCAGATCACGCTGCTGACCGACAAGCCCGTGCCGCCCGCCACCGCCTACCAGCAGTTCCTGGCCGCGTTGCGCCTGCAGGGCTTCACCATCGTCGAATCGGCCGGCCTGTACAAAGTCATCCCCGAAGCCGACGCCAAGCTGCAGGCCAGCGAAGTGGCCGTGGGCGCGGGCCGCAGCAGCACCGGCAGCCAGATCGTCACCCAGATCTTCAAGCTCAACTACGAGAACGCGGCCAACCTGGTGCCCGTACTGCGCCCCCTGATCAGCCCCAACAACACCATCAACGTCAACCCGGGCAACAACTCGCTGGTCATCACCGACTACGCAGACAACCTGCAGCGCATCTCGCGCATCGTGGCGACCATGGATGTGTCCAACGCCACCGATGTCGAAATCATTCCGCTGCGCCATGCCGTGGCCACCGACATGGTGGCCCTGGTCTCGCGCCTGATCGAAGGCGGCACGGCCAGCCCCGGCGGCCTCACCGTGACCGCAGGCGGCGCCAATATTCCGGGCCAGAGCGACAACGCCTTCAAGACCTCGCTGATGGCCGAGCCGCGCAGCAACTCCATCGTGCTGCGCGCAGCCAACCCGGCACGCCTGGCCCAGGTGCGCTCGCTGATCGACGCGG
>NZ_JTKZ01000085.1:0-9701 GCF_000799035.1 Delftia sp. ZNC0008 | reverse complement strand
GCCGGCGCCTGCGCTGCCTTTGCCTCTGCCTGCTCCGCGCGCGGCGCCGGCAGCAGCAACGGGCGGTTGTCATGCACCCATTCGATCCGCAGCACGCGCTCGAGCACCTGCAGCAGCTCGGACTCGATCACCGGCTTGGCGACAAAGCCCTGGCAATGCGCATCGGCCAGGCGCGGCGGGTCGTTGTCGAACAGGTTGGCCGAGACGAAGACCACGGGAAGCTGCTGCGCATCCCGGCGCGCGCGCAGCAGGGCGGCGGTCTGCCAGCCGTCCAGGTCGTCCATGCTGATGTCCAGCAGCACCAGGTCAGGCAGGCTTTGCTCCACGATCTCCAGGCACTCGCGGCCGCTGGCGGCCTCGCGGATCTCGAAGCCCAGCGGCAGCAGCAGGCCGGCCAGCAGCTGGCGCTGCAGCGGCTGGTCGTCCACCACCAGCAGGGTGCGCCGGGGCGGCAGATAGCCGATGACGGTGTGCAGCGTGGCGGCTGCGCCGGGGGGCACCCAGGACGCGTCGGGCGCCATCTCGGGCAGGTACAGGCGCACGGTGAAGCAGCTGCCCTCGCCGGGCGTGCTGCTGAGCGTGAGCTGCCCGCCCATCAGCTCGGTCAGCAGGTGGGTGATGGTCAGCCCCAGGCCCGTGCCCGCCTCGCTGACGCGCCGCCCCGCGCTGCCGCGCTCGAAGGGCACGAAGATGCGCTCCATGTCCTGCGGTTCGATCCCGATGCCGGTATCGATGACCTCGATGCGCGAGACATGGGGCCGGAAATCCATGCGCAGCCGCACCTCGCCGCGCTGGGTGAAGCGCACGGCGTTGGACAGCAGGTTGATCAGGATCTGGCGCAGCCGCTTGGCGTCGGCACGCACCCAGCGCGGCATGGTGCCCAGCGTCTCGACCGAGAACTGCAGCCCCCTGGCCTGGGCCTGGGGCCGCATCATGGCCTCGATGCCGTCGATCAGCGCGGGCAGGGGCAGGGGGGCGAGGTCCAGGCGCAGGCGGCCGGCCTCGATGCTGGCCAGCTCCAGCGATTCGTCGATCAGCGCGCGCAGGTGCTGGCCGCTGTGCTGCATGGTGGACAGGGTCTCGCGCACCCAGCCATCGACCTGCGGGCTCTTGAGCAGGATCTGCGTATAGCCGAGCAGGCTGTTGAGCGGCGAGCGCAGCTCGTGCGTCATGCCCGCCACATAGCGGGTCTTGGCCTGGCTGGCCTGCTCGGCATGGTCCTTGGCGGCCTGCAGCTCGGCATCGGTGCGCTTGTGGGCGGCGATCTCCTGCAGCAGCAGCTGGTTCTGGCGCTCGGACTCGTCCTGGGCCATGCGCCGGCTGTCCGTGCTCAGCACCACCCACCAGGCGGCCACGGCGCACAGCAGGGCCAGCAGCGCGAAGACCTTGAGGAAGGGGATGCGCAGCGCGCCGCCATCGACGCTGCCTGCCTGCAGGCTTTCCTGCATGTAGACCACGCCCACCATGAAGGCCGTCACCGCGCACAGCGACAGCATCACCACCAGGTACTGGCCCGCGCGGAAGTTCACCTTGGTGGCCCAGCGCGGCGGCAGCATGGCCGAGGCCAGCGCGCGCAGCTGCTCGCCCGCGCGCGAGCCGGTCTTGCAGCGGTCATGGCAGCGCGACTCCAGCGAGCAGCACAGCGAGCAGATGGGCGCGCCGTAGGCCGGGCAGCGCGCCATGTCCTCGGACTCGAACTGGTTCTGGCAGACGGCGCAGCGCACCGTCTCGCCGGGCTTCCACAGATTGCCTGCGGGCCGCGCCAGGTAGTAGCGCCCGCCCGTCAGCCAGGCCAGCAGCGGCGACAGCAGCATGGACAGCGCCAGCGCGATGAAGGGCGAGAACGCGGCCGCCGTCTCGCCCAGCAGGCCCGCATAGGCGCAGCAGGCCACGGCGGCGGCCAGCAGCATGGCGACGGGTCCCACGGGATTGAAGTCGTACAGATGGGCGCGGCGGAACTCGATGCCCGGCGGGCTCAGCCCCAGCGGCTTGTTGATGACCAGGTCGGCCACCAGCGCGCCCACCCAGGCGATGGCCACGTTGCTGTAGATGGTCAGCACCTTCTCCAGCGCGCCGAACACGCCCAGCGTCATCAGCAAGGTGGCGATGACCACGTTGAACACCATCCAGACCACGCGCCCCGGATGGCTGCGCGTGATGCGCGCGAAGAAGTTGGACCAGGCAAGCGACCCCGCATAGGCATTGGTCACGTTGATCTTGACCTGCGAGATGACCACGAAGACCACGGTCACCGCCACGGCCAGCCCCGGCAGGCCCAGGGCCTGCAGCACCTGCTGGAAGCCTGCCAGGAACATCTGCGTGGGCTCGGCCGCGCGCGTGGCGTCCACTCCCTGCAGCTGCATGGCCGCGAACGCGAGAAAGGCGCCGCCCGCCATCTTGAGCATGCCCATCACGGCCCAGCCCGGGCCGGCCACCAGCACCGCGCCCCACCAGCGCAGCCGGTTGGCCTGGGTGCGCGGCGGCAGAAAGCGCAGGAAGTCCACCTGCTCGCCGATCTGCACCACCAGCGCGAAGATCACGGCTGCCGCCGCGCCGAACATCAGCGGATCGAACTGGCTGCTGCCCGAGCGCAGGCCGGTGAGGCTGGCGAAGTCGCGGTACAGCTGGGGCTGGGCCAGCGCCATCCACACGAAGGGCAGCACCAGCAGGAACAGCCACAGCGGCTGCGTCCAGGCCTGCAGGCGCGAGATCAGCGTGATGCCGCGCATGGCCAGCGGCAGCACCACCAGGGCCGACAGCGCATAGCACCACTGCAGCGGCCAGTCCACCACCAGCTGCAGGGCCAGCGCCATGATGGCCGCCTCCAGCGCGAAGAAGATGAAGGTGAAGACGGCGTAGATCAGCGAGGTGATGGTCGAGCCCAGGTAGCCGAAGCCCGCGCCGCGCGTCAGCAGGTCCATGTCCAGCCCGTAGCGTGCGGCGCAGACGGCGATGGGCAGCCCCGTCAGGAAGATCACCAGCCCCACGGTGACGATGGCCCACATGGCGTTGGCGAAGCCGTAGTTCAGCGCAATGGCGCCGCCGATGGCCTCCAGCGCCAGGAAGGACAGCGAGCCGAAGGCCGTGTTGGCCACACGGAACTCGCTCCAGCGCCGGAAGCTGCGCGGCGTGTAGCGCAGCGCGTAGTCCTCCATGGTCTCGTCGGCCACCCAGGCGTTGTATTCGCGCCGGAACCGGAAGATGGTCTGCGGCGCGGCTGCGGTGCCGGTGGGGCTGTCGGGCGGGGGGGCGGAGTGCATTCCCAGGTCTAGCAAGAAACGTGCGGGGCCAATGCTGGCGCGGCTTGCAAGAGGGGTAGCCGGGGTGCGTACGCAGGTGGCTACGTCAATTGACGTATGGGCGGTTTCAAGGGTTCTTCCTAATCTTGGACCCAGCGCGGAAACAAGCCGTAACCGCAACGCCAGTTTTCAGCCACTTGCAGATCACCCAACCGATCCTTACAGGAGAGTCACCATGAGCCACCCCTCCGACCCCCGCACACCTGGTTCCCCCGGCACGGAAATGGGCCGCCGCCGCGTCCTGCAGGCGCTTGGCGCCGCCTCGGTGGCCGGGCTGCCGGCCTGGTCCTTCGCCCAGCCCACGGCCCAGGTCAACACCACCAAGCTGGCCGTGACCGATACCGAAGTCGTCGTGGGCCAGCTGCACTCGGCCACGGGCACCATGGCGATCTCCGAGACCGGCTCCATCCAGGCCGAGCAACTGGCCATCGACCAGATCAACGCCATGGGCGGCATCCTGGGCCGCAAGATCCGCGTGATCAAGGAAGACGGTGCCTCCGACTGGCCCACCTTCGCCGAGAAGTCCAAGAAGCTGCTCATCAACGACCGCTGCGCCGCCGTCTTCGGCTGCTGGACCAGCGCCTCGCGCAAGGCCGTGCTGCCCGTGTTCGAGAAGGAAAACGGCCTGCTGTACTACCCCACCTTCTACGAAGGCCTGGAGCAGTCCAAGAACGTGATCTACACGGGCCAGGAAGCCACGCAGCAGATCCTGTACAGCCTGGACTGGGCCAAGGCCGAGAAGAAGGCCAAGACCTTCTTCCTGATCGGCTCGGACTACATCTGGCCGCGCACCTCCATGAAGATCGCGCGCAAGCACATCGAGAACTTCCAGAAGGGCAAGGTCGTCGGCGAGGAGTACTACCCGCTGGGCAGCACCAACTTCGGCTCGCTGGTCAACAAGATCAAGCTGCAAAAGCCGGACTGCATCTTCGTGGCCGTGGTGGGCGGCTCCAACGTGGCCTTCTACAAGGCGCTCAAGGCAGCGGGCATCACGGGTGACAAGCAACTGCTGGTCACGCTGTCGGTGACCGAGGACGAGATGACCGGCGTGGGCGGCGAGAACTTCACGGGCTTCTACTCCTCGATGAAGTACTTCCAGACGCTGGACAACGAGAACAACAAGAAGTTCGTGGCCGCCTTCAAGGCCAAGTACGGCCCCAACGCCGTCATCGGCGACGTCACCCAGGCCGGCTACCTGGGCCCCTGGCTGTGGAAGGCCGCCGTGGAAAAGGCCAAGAGCTTCGACGTGGACAAGGTGGTGGCCGCATCGCCGGGGCTGGAACTCAAGACCGCGCCCGAAGGCTACGTGAAGGTGGACGCCAACCACCACCTGTGGAGCAAGTCGCGCATTGCCGTGGGGCAGCCGGACGGCACGTTCAAGGTGGTCTCGGAATCTCCGGAATTGATCAAACCCGATCCCTTCCCCAAGGGTTACCAGTAAGCCCTGATCCGTTCAGGCAGGTGATGCGCGGCGGCCTGCGGCCTGGTGGGCGGGCTGCCGCGTGAATCGTTTCCCCCTCTCCCGATTGGCTTGCGCGCAGGAGCAGCACCATGAGTTTTTCCGACATGATGAACATCGGCCTGATGCAGGGCTTCGCGGGGCTGAGCCTGTTCGCCGTGCTGCTGCTGATGGGCCTGGGCCTGGCCATCATCTTTGGCCAGATGGGCGTGATCAACATGGCGCATGGCGAGTTCATGACCATTGGCGCCTACACCATCTACCTGGGCTCCACGCTCACGGCGCAGCACGCGCCCGAGTTCATGCCCTACTACTTCCCGCTGGCCATCGTGGCCGCCTTCCTGTTCGCCTTCGTGGCCGGCTGGCTGGTGGAATGGGGGCTGATCCGCCACCTCTACAAGCGGCCGCTGGACACGCTGCTGGCCACCTGGGGCGTGAGCCTGGCGCTGCAGCAGTGCTTTCGCACCTTCATCGGCCCCAAGGAAGTCAGCCCCACCCTGCCTGACTGGCTGATGGGCTCATGGGCGCCGGCCGAGGGGCTGGACATTCCCATCAACGGCCTGTTCGTGCTGGCGCTGACCATGGCCGTCACGGCCGGCGTGCTGATCGCGCTGCACAAGAGCCGCTGGGGCCTGCGCGTGCGCGCCACGGTCAGCAACCGCGTGATGGCCAACGCCATCGGCATCGACACCAAGAAGACCGACCGCCTGACCTTTGCCATCGGCTGCGGCATCGCGGGCGTGGCGGGCGCGGCCTTCACCACCATCGGCTCCACCGGCCCCACCTCGGGCTCGCTGTACATCGTGGACGCCTTCCTGGTGGTCACCTTCGGCGGCGCGGCCAGCCTGCTGGGCACCGTGGTCTCGGCCTTCGGCATTGCGCAGACGCAGTCCATCACCGAGTTCTTCCTCGCGGGCTCCATGGCCAAGGTGATCACGCTGTCGCTGATCGTCTTCATCCTGATGCTGCGTCCCCAGGGCCTGTTCTCGTCCAAGGTGCGGCGCTGATCCCGGCGCCGGCCCTGTCCACGAATTCCCCCGCGTTCCCCCGATTTCCCCTGAGTTCACCGGAGTCATTCCATGCAAGCCCTCAAAGCCTGGATACAGCGCTACCAGCTCGCCAGCCTGGTGCTGCTCACCGTCCTGCTGGCGGTGGTGCTGCCCCTGGCGCTGGACATCTTCCGCCTCAACCTGGTCGGCAAGTACCTGACCTATGCCTTCGTCGCCATCGGCCTGGTCATGGTCTGGGGCTATGGCGGCGTGCTCAGCCTGGGCCAGGGCGTGTTCTTCGGCCTGGGCGGCTACGCCATGGCCATGTTCCTGAAGCTGGAGGCGTCCGACCCCATCAGCACCAAGATCCAGTCCACGCCCGGCATCCCGGACTTCATGGACTGGAACCAGCTGACCGAGCTGCCCTCGTTCTGGCTGCCCTTCAAGAGCCTGCCGTTCTCGCTGGCCGCCGTCATCGCCGTGCCCACGCTGCTGGCCTGGCTCATCAGCTTCGCCATGTTCAAGCGCCGCGTGGGCGGGGTGTACTTCGCCATCATCACGCAGGCCGTGGCGCTGATCGTCACCGTGCTCATCATCGGCCAGCAGGGCTACACGGGCGGCGTCAACGGCATGACCGACCTCAAGACCCTGTGGGGCTGGGACACGCGCACGGACAGCGCCAAGTACATCCTCTACTACGTCTGCGTGGCCCTGCTGATCGGCGCCATCGTGCTGTGCCGCTGGATTCAGACGGGCAAGGTGGGCACCCTGCTGCTGGCCATGCGCGACAAGGAAGACCGCGTGCGCTTTTCCGGCTACGACGTAGCCAATTTCAAGGTCTTCGTGTTCTGCCTGGCCGCTGCGCTGTCGGGCGTGGGCGGCGCGCTGTTCACGCTGCAGGTGGGCTTCATGTCGCCCAGCTTCGTGGGCATCGTTCCCTCCATCGAGATGGTCATCTACGCCGCCGTGGGCGGGCGCATGAGCCTGGTGGGCGCCGTGTACGGCACGCTTCTGGTCAACGCGGGCAAGACCTATTTCTCGGAGAGCTTCCCGGACCTGTGGCTGTTCCTCATGGCGGGCCTGTTCATCGGCGTGACCATGGCCTTCCCGATGGGGCTGGCCGGCCTGTGGGAAAGCCGCATCGTTCCCTGGTGGAACAGCCGCCGCAAGGGCGCGGCACCGGCCGCAGCGCCTGCCGCAGCGCAGGGAGCCCAGGCAGCACCTGCCCCGGCCGCCACCAAGCCCACGTCCGCCCTGTCCGAAGGCATGGGCCGCCAGGGCGCCTGAACCACAGCGGGAGCACACCATGAGCAATACCGACTTCACGCTGGCCGTGGAAGACCTGACGGTCTCCTTCGACGGCTTCAAGGCCATCGACGCGCTGAACCTGTACATCGACAGGAACGAGCTGCGCGTCATCATCGGCCCCAACGGCGCGGGCAAGACCACGCTGCTGGACCTGATCTGCGGCAAGACCCGCGCCACGGCCGGCAGCATCAAGTTCAAGAACGAGGAACTCACGCGCATGGCCGAGCACAAGCGCGTGCGCCTGGGGATCGGGCGCAAGTTCCAGACGCCGTCCATCTACGAGAACCTGTCGGTCTTCCAGAACCTGGAGGTCTCCTACCCCGAAGGCCGCTCGGTCTTCGGCGCGCTGGCCTTCAAGTGCACGGAGGCGGTGCGCGATCGCGTGCAGGCCGTGGCCGCCGACATCGGCCTGGACGAGCGCCTGGACACCGAGGCCGGCCTGCTCAGCCATGGCCAGAAGCAGTGGCTGGAGATCGGCATGCTGCTCATGCAGGAGCCCGAGCTGCTGATGCTGGACGAGCCCATCGCCGGCATGAGCGCCCGCGAGCGCGAGCTGACGGCCGAGCTGCTGCAGCGCATCTGCAAGAACCGCTCCGTCATCGTCATCGAGCACGACATGGAGTTCGTGGCGCGCATCGCGCACAAGGTCACCGTCATGCACCAGGGAAAGATCCTCGCCGAGGGTCCCATGGACAAGGTGCAGGCCGACCCCAAGGTCATCGACGTCTACCTCGGCCACTGAGGCACGCACAAGGAATTCACATGCTGCAAGTCAAGGATCTGTACGTGGCCTATGGCCAGAGCGAGGCGCTGCACGGCATCAGCTTCGAGGGCCGCGAGAACGAAACCGTGGCCATCATGGGCCGCAACGGCATGGGCAAGACCACGCTGTTCAAAAGCCTGATGGGCGTCATGCCCGCCAAGAGCGGCCAGATCACCGTGGCCGGCCAGGACGTCACGAAGGACGAGAGCTTCCGGCGCGTGGCCAAGGGCATTGCCTACGTGCCCCAGGGCCGCATGATCTTCCCCACGCTGACCGTGGAAGAGAACATACAGACGGGCCTGGAGAACGCGAAGTCGCGCCAGGTGCCCGAAGACATCTACGCCCTGTTCCCCGTGCTCTGGGACATGCGCCGGCGCAAGGGCGGCAACCTCTCGGGCGGGCAGCAGCAGCAACTGGCCATTGCGCGCGCCCTGGTCACCGACCCCAAGGTGCTGCTGCTGGACGAGCCCACCGAGGGCATACAGCCTTCCATCATCAAGGACATCGCCAAGGCGCTCAACGAGATCCGCAAGCTGCGCCGCATCACCATCGTGGTCAGCGAGCAGGTGCTTTCCTTCGCCATGGATGTGGCCGACCGGCTGTTCGTCATCGAGGGCGGCCGCCTGGTCCATGAGACGGCCCGTGCTGATACGGATGAACAGCGCATCAAGTCCTACCTCTCCGTCTGATCCGTTTTTTCCCACTGCCATCGCAAGGAGCACACCATGGCCGAAACCCTGATCAAGGTCGATCTCAACCAGTCCCCCTACGACAACCCGCAGGTGCACAACCGCTGGCATCCCGACATCCCCATGGCGGTCTGGGTGGAGCCGGGCGCGGAGTTCAAGCTGGAGACGTATGACTGGACCGGCGGCGCCATCAAGAACGACGACAGCGCCGAAGACGTGCGCGACGTGGACCTGTCCACCGTCCACTTCCTGTCCGGCCCCGTGGGCGTCAAGGGCGCCGAGCCCGGCGACCTGCTGGTGGTGGACCTGCTGGACATCGGCGCGCGCGACGACAGCCTCTGGGGCTTCAACGGCTTTTTCTCCAAGCAAAATGGCGGCGGCTTCCTGGACGAGCATTTCCCGCTGGCCCAGAAGTCCATCTGGGACTTCCACGGCATGTTCACCAAGAGCCGTCACATCCCCGGCGTCAACTTCGCAGGCCTCATCCACCCGGGACTGATCGGCTGCCTGCCCGACCCCAAGATGCTGGCCAGCTGGAATGAGCGCGAGACCGGCCTCATCGCCACCGACCCCGACCGCATCCCCGGCCTGGCCAACCCGCCCAACGCCACCACCGCCCACATGGGCCAGATGCAGGGCGAGGCGCGTGACAAGGCCGCCGCCGAAGGCGCGCGCACCGTGCCGCCGCGCGAGCATGGCGGCAACTGCGACATCAAGGACCTCTCGCGCGGCTCGCGCGTGTTCTTCCCCGTCTACGTGGACGGCGCTGGCCTGAGCGTGGGCGACCTGCACTTCAGCCAGGGCGATGGCGAGATCACCTTCTGCGGCGCCATCGAGATGGCCGGCTGGGTGCACATGAAGGTTTCGCTGATCAAGGGTGGCATGGCCAAGTACGGCATCAAGAACCCCATCTTCAAGCCCAGCCCCATGACGCCCAACTACAAGGACTACCTGATCTTCGAAGGCATCTCGGTGGACGAAAAGGGCAAGCAGCACTACCTGGACGTGACCGTGGCCTACCGCCAGGCCTGCCTGAACGCCATCGAGTACCTGAAGAAATTCGGCTACAGCGGTGCCCAGGCCTACTCGCTGCTGGGCACGGCGCCCGTGCAGGGCCACATCAGCGGCGTGGTGGACGTGCCCAATGCCTGCGCCACGCTGTGGCTGCCCACGGAGATCTTCGACTTCACGCGG
>NZ_JTKZ01000360.1:0-6251 GCF_000799035.1 Delftia sp. ZNC0008 | reverse complement strand
TCCCAGGCCGGTGCTGGCGCACGGGCCGCTTGCGTCGGCGGCGCTGTCCACCACGACGGTCCATGCGTGGGCCGTGGCGATGCAGCCTTGCAAGAGCAACGCCAGGGCGAGCAGGCGCAGCGGCCTGCTTGCCGGCCTGGTAGTGAATCGTTGCCTGTATATCCTCATTGCCATTTTTACTTCCCCTGAAATGGGCCGCCGAAACGCATTCTGGATATTGCGCAATACAGGACGTGAAATAGCGCTCGCATTCTGCATGCGCGACGTCTGTGTGCAATATCACAGGGGTGGTCAGAAACGGAGCAGCCTTTGTCGATGAATCAATCCGGCAATGATCTCCAGGGCATCGGAATATTGGTTTAAGAATTTTCTTAAAGTGACAGGAATAATGGCATTTTCAAAGAGATTTGACGATTTTCCGATGGCGGATCGATGCTTGAAATCGCTCTTTGGCGAGGCGGCGTGCAAGAGGTTTCAGCATTAAGAAAATTCTTAGTCCAAATTCGCCTTTTGATTCCTAAGATTCGGCAATGCGCCAGTTTCAAGCTCTCTTGTTTTCTTCCAGATCGACACATCACAGGCTGTGCCTGTCCTTGGCACGGCGTGACTTGATGGCATTTGCGCTGGCGATCATGGCCATGCTGGCCTGCGCCGGTCACGGCGGCAGGGTCGACGCCGCCCCGGCGACGCCATCGCGCAGCGTCGCCCATGTGCCCGTGCGAGACATTCAGTTGTTTTTCATGGACCGATGTTTCCTGCTGCTGGACGCTGCGGTGGGGGCCACGCACGCAGCCATCCACACGCAAGCCGGTTATGGCTGGCCGTGGCGCGCCAGCGCACCGCAGGGCCAGCCCGGGCCGCTCCATTCACTGATGCAGGCAGGCCGGGCGCTTCCCGAATCCCTGTTGCTGCGCAAATCCGCGACCAGCGCCGGATGGCTTGCAGGCCGCTGGGAGCCCGCGCGGCAACTGGTCAGGGCCCACGCCTGGCTGCTGCTGGGGTCCGCGTCGCTGGGACTTGCCTTCATGGCTGCAATTGCATGGTGCGTGCGCCGGCTGCGACGCGGCGTGCCGGCTTCGGCCTGGAGCCGGGCAGGGGCCTGCGCCGCCGGTGACGCGCTCTGCCGAAAGCTGCTGGACACGGCACCCGTGGGCCTGGCGCTGGTGCGGTGCAGCGATCGCAGCCTGCTGCTGTCCAATGCGCTGGCCCGGCAGTGGGTGCGCAGTGATGCTTCCTGGTTCGAGCAGGCCGTGGCCGGGGGCGCGCAGCAGGGCCCGCGTGAACTGGCGCTGGGGGACGGGCGATGGGTGGAGGTCCGTACCACGCCCACGACCCACGGGGGCGAACCGGTGGTCTTCTGCCTGGTCAGCGATGTGACGGCGCTCAGGCAGGCGCAGGCAGCGCTGGTCGATGCCAAGCAGCGCGCCGAATCGGCCAGCCAGGCCAAGACGCAGTTTCTGGCGACCATGAGCCATGAAATACGCACACCGCTCTTTGGCATCCTGGGAACGCTGGAGCTGCTGGCCCTGTCCAGAGTTCCTTCCGAACAGACACGCTACCTGGGGGCCATGCAGCAGGCATCGGCCTCCTTGCTGCGCATCGTCAACGACAGCCTGGACCTGTCGGCCATCGAGGCGGGCCGGCTGCAGCTGGAGGCCCAGGCGTTCTCGGCCACCGAATTGCTCGACAGCGTGGCCGCAGGCCTGCTGTCGCGTGCCGAGCAAAAGGGCCTGCAGCTGTATGCCGTCTCCGATGTGAAAACGCCGCCCCTGCTGGTGGGCGATGCCTTGCGGCTGCGGCAGATCCTGGACAACCTGGTGGGCAATGCCATCAAGTTCACGTTCTCCGGCCATGTGGCCATCCGCCTGCAGGTCATGGGAGAGAGCGAGGAAGGCACCGACCTGCGGTTCCAGGTGCAGGACACGGGCATCGGCATCGATCCGGAGCAGCAGCCCTTCCTGTTCGATCCGTACTTCCGTGCCCATGCGGCCACCCAGCAGCAGGTACAGGGCGCGGGCCTGGGACTGTCCATCTGCCTGCGCCTCAGCCAGGAGATGGGCGGGCGGCTGACGGCCGCCAGCCAGCCGGGACTGGGGACCTGCGTGTCATTCGAGCTGCGCCTGCCGCGCGAGAGCGCGGCAGGCTATGAGGCAGTGCCCAGTCTGTTGCCGCAGACCGTCTACGTGGATGGCGCCATTCCGGAAGTCGTGCACAACCTGTGCGCCTGGCTGCGGCATTGGGGCGCCATGGCCCAGCCCTACCGGGACCAGGTGCAGGGTCCCAATGAGCAGGCCGTGCTGGTGCAAGCCTGGCCGCGGTCGATGCGCCGTCCGCAATGGATGGGCAAATGCGTTCTGGCGCTGGCGCCGGGCGAGAGCCCCCGCGAGACCGTGCAGGCCTGTGTGTGGGAGGCCAGCGCGCCTGGCGTGCCGGCAGTGGGCCATGCGCTGGGCCTGGCCCAGCAGGGCATTGCGCCGGGTGCGCGCCCCGACCTGTATGCCGCCGCCGCCCAGGTCTACGAGCCCCTGGGGCTGAGGGTGCTCATCGTCGAAGACAACCCCATCAACAGGATCATCCTGCGAGAGCAGCTGCAGTTGCTGGGCTGCGAGGTCCAGCAGGCCAGCAATGGACAGGACGCGCTGTCCCTGCCCGGCCTGCTCGAATTCGATGCCGTTCTCACCGACCTGCACATGCCGTTGCTGGACGGCCCGGCCCTGGCGCGTGCGCTCAGAAAGCGCGGGTATGTCCGCCCGATCGTCGGGCTGACGGCCAATGCGCAGCCGCAGCCGCAGACCCAGACGCAGGCGCAAGAGCAATCGCAAGGGCAGGGCGACGGACTGCCGGCCGGCTTCGACAGCCTGCTGTGCAAGCCATTCACGTTGGCGGTGCTGCGCACCACCTTGAACAACATCAAGCAAGGCAGGACCTGAACCCATGCTGGCCCCATTCAAAGTACTCATCCTGGACGACCATCCCCTGTGCTGCGAGCACGCGCGCAGCCTGCTCATGGAGGCGGGACTCACGGACACGCACATGGCCTGCAACGCGCGGGAGGCCCTGAAGAAGCTGGGCGACGGCGGATTCCATCTCGTCATCACCGACCTGAAGATGCCTGACATGGACGGCCTGCAGTTCATCGATGAATTGAGCCGGCGCGACCTGCATCCCATGCTCGTGATATCCACCTCCTGCTCGCGCCGGCTGATGAACAGCGTCAGTCTCATGGCCAAGGAGTCCGGCTTTTCCGTCATCGGGATGTTCCAGAAGCCGTTCGGCACGGACCATGTCCAGGCGCTGGTCAGCCAACTCAGGTCCGTCCATGCAAACGAGGGGAAAACCGCTGCCGGCATCAGGGAGCGGCCGATTTTCGCCAAGGCCCACCTGGTGCAGGCTTTGCAGGAGAAAACCATACAGGCCTGGTTCCAGCCCAAGAAATCCCTGCTCACGGGCCACATCGTCGGCGTGGAAGCGCTGGCGCGCTGGAACGATCCGCAGTTCGGCTTCATGATGCCGGGCTCGTTCATGTCCGCCATCCGGTTCCATGGCCTGGACCATGCCTTGCTGGTGCGGATGATGGAAGACGCCATGTCGGCGCACCTGGCCTGGCGCAGTGCCGGACATGTCGTGCCTGTGTCCGTCAACCTGCCGGTACCGCTGCTGGACGATATCGGCCTGCCGGACGAGTTGCACGGCATGGCGGCCCGGTGCGGCATTGCTGCGGAGAACATCACGTTCGAGCTGCTGGAGGACCAGGCCGTGGGCATACCCGCCAACTACTACATGAGCGCGAGCCGTTTGCGCCTCAAGGGCTTCGGCCTGGCCCAGGATGACTACGGGCGGGGTTACAGCTCGATGTACAGCCTCATCTCCACGCCCTTCACCGAATTGAAGATCGACCGGGCCTTCGTGGCCGGTGCGGCAGGTGACGAGGTGCGGACTGCGGCCTTGACGTCGTCGGTGCAACTGGGACGGCAACTGGGCCTGACGGTGACGGCGGAAGGCGTGGAGACCGCCCAGGACCTGGAGTTGCTGCGCAGCATCGGATGCGATTGCGTGCAGGGCTATCTGCTGTCCGCCGCGGTGCCTGCGGTTGAATTTGCCCTTATGCTGGCGTCCGAGCCCCGGCACCAAGGCAATCCCCCCTGACCCAAGCACGCAAGGCGTCCATGCCCGACTCCCCGTTCAGCAAGATCACACGCACCACACGCTGGCAGAACCGGGTACTGTTTGGAGCGCTTCCCCTGGCGATCTTCCTCATCGCCGTGCTGCTGTGGGGTTCGGAGAGGATTTTCGAGCAGGAGCAGGGCCGCCTGGCCTTGAACTTCTCCGCCATCGTCGGCTCGCTGCAGGAGCAGGAAATCTTCCTTCGGCGGCTCAAGGGTCGCAACGAGTCCTGGAAAGCGCTGCCGGACCAGAGATTAGCCACCATCGTCGACGTGCCCGCTCCTGCGCAGGCGGACTACCGCATGTTCCGTGGCCGCGAGGCCATCGGCGGCATTCCCTTTTCACTGCAATGCTCTGCGCGCGCGGCCTGCGACACGCTCCCGGACCGGCTTTTCTCGCTGGGCAGCTCCCTGGCCGCGGGCTATTCCTCCTTCTGGGCAGGCTCCTACTTTCCGGCAGCCGCTGCCTTCTTCACCAAGGAGGACGGGGCGATCAGCATCGGCGTGCCGGCCATCGACGTGCCCATCGGCAACGAGAGCGTCACGCAGGAAATGTTCGACAGCACGATTGCCGCCGTCAAGGCGCATCTGCGGGCCAGGGCCGCCGATGCCCGGCCGGGCGCCGGCTCCACGGCGCCGGCGCAGGAGATCGTCTGGTTCCGGTCGCCCCAGTTCCCGGAGAAGATGATCGGCATGGTCGCCGCCGGCTTTTCAAGCCATATCGAAGCCGGCGACGAAGCCGCCACAAGCCCGATCTACGCCGCCATCCTTTTCAGCCGCCAGCGCATCAGCGCCATAGAAAGAACCATCCATACGCTGCCCAGGCATCTTTTCTGGCTGGAGCACCGGGATTTCGGCGTGCTCATGGGCACCGGCCCCGTCCCGCAGGTGGATGACACGGGGATGCAGTACACGCGCAATGGCCTGATCCTCAAGACCGAGGATGCCTCCGGCCGGTGGACCGGCTACTACCAGGTGGACTACGCCACCTTTTTCCAGGGCAGGCTGTTCGCCCCTTCTGCCGGCCTGGTGCTGGCCCTGCTGCTCAGCCTGCTGGCCGGCGTGGCCTATACCCGGTGGTTCAACCGCAAGGTGATTGCGCCCGCGCAGGAGGCGCAGCGGGTCATCGTCGAGAGCAATGAATTCAACAGGACGCTGATCGAAACCGCTCCCGTGGCCATCTGCCTTGTGGCCTACGGCAGCGGGAAAATCATCTTCAGCAACTCGCTGGTGCAGGAGTGGCTGCACTCGGCCGATGGCTACCTGCGTCCCGGCTCGCCGGAGAACAAGGCGGCGCTGGAGGAGATTGTCCATGCCCGGGCCGCAGGCACCATGGAGCGCCTGGTCACCGAGCAGGGCAGGACGCTTCATGTGGCCTATGCGCCCACGCGCTACCTCGGCCAGGATGTGACGCTGTGCATTTTTGCCGACGTCAGCGCGCGCGCGGAGATCGAGAGCAACCTGGAGCGGGCAAGAATCGCGGCGGACGAGGCCAACGAGGCCAAGTCCACCTTTCTGGCGACCATGAGCCACGAAATCCGCACGCCGCTGTATGGCGCGCTGGGCACGCTGGAGCTGCTGGGCCTGACCGAGCTCACGCAGCTGCAGCGCAAGTATGTGGACCGTATCGAAGCGTCCTCCTCCATCTTGCTGCAGATCATCAGCGACATCCTGGACACCAGCAAGATCGAGGCCGGCCAGTTGCAGCTGGAAAAGGCCCCGTTCAATCCCCGGGAGCTGGTGCAAAACTGCACCAGCTCCTATGCCGCCATGGCGCAGCAAAACGGCCTGCTGCTGTTTTCCTGTGTGGACGCGCAGGTGCCCGAGTCGGTGCTGGGTGACGCGGTGCGCATCCGCCAGATCCTGGGCAATCTCATCAGCAACGCCATCAAGTTCACGGAGGCCGGCCATGTGATCGTCCGCCTGCGCAGCGTGCCGGGCACGGCCTCGCAGGCCCGGCTGGTGTTCGAGGTCTGCGACACGGGCGTGGGCATAGAGAAATCCCTGCATGGCGAGCTTTTCACGCCCTTTTATCTGGTCAAGAACAGCAGCCGCACGGCGCGGGGGGCGGGCCTGGGCCTGACGCGG
>NZ_JTKZ01000730.1:0-5218 GCF_000799035.1 Delftia sp. ZNC0008 | reverse complement strand
CGCTGCTGAAACTGGCAGCGGCGATCATCTGTGCGCGCTTCGTGGATCGGTGGTGTTAGCCAGTCTAAGCCATCGCATGTGATGCCCACACACTATTGGACTTCTATTTATCTACGATATTTCGTAGAAATCAACGAATTTAATACAGGGAAAACCCCTGAAATATGCAATTTCTGAACAAATACTGAGCATTCTTGCTAGTTTGCCCTAGGACTTCATGAGTTTCTGATCTACGATATTTTGAAGATGTTTACGAATAATCGTAATTTTCAGAAGCTAGGGTTGACATGTCTGGGGCATGTCATGCCCTTTTGAGTGCCTGCGTTCACGCGCAGGGCAACCGTATCCATTGGGCAAGGAGGCATAACCGTGATGAACCGTCGCAGTTTTTCGGCATCCATTGGGGCCATGGCACTGCCGCCCCCGGTGTTCGCGCAGGGCAGTTACCCGCAGCGGCCCATAACCCTAGTCGTTCCGTTCTCTGCCGGGAGCGTGGTGGACGTCCAGGCGCGCCTGGTCGCGAAGGCGTTGAGTGAGAATCTGGGCCAGCCCTTCGTGATCGAGAATCGGGTGGGCGTTAGCGGCTCCATTGGTGCCGAGTTCGTGGCGCGCGCCGCGCCTGATGGCTACACGCTTCTGGTCGGCACTCAGGGCACGCAGGGCACCAATAGCACGCTGTTCAAGAACATCCGCTATGACCCGGTCAAGGACTTCGTCGCCATTCATGGACTGACGGGAAACGCTAACGTCCTGGTTTCCAACCCGGGCCGGAAGTGGAAAACCGTCGCCGAAGTCATTGAGCTGGGCAGGCAGCAGCCAGGCAAGCTCAACTTTGGCTACGGTGGAAATGGGACGTCTGCCCACCTGTGCCTGGAGTTGCTCCAGACCCAGACCGGTGCGCGCTTCAACCAGGTGCCCTACAAGGCCAGCACCGCGGCCCTGGTCGATCTGATCGCGGGAAATCTCGACCTGCTGTTCGACTATGTCCAGACATCTAGAGCCCACATCCGGGATGGAAAGATCGCTGCGCTGGCGGTGACCAGCACGAGCCGCTTGGCCGCGTTGCCCGAGGTGCCGACCATGGCCGAGGCCGGGATTCCGAGCGTGGTGGCCATGAACTGGGGCGGTGTCTTTGCACCCGCACATACACCGGCGCCCATCATCCAGCGCCTGTCGGATGCCGTCGGCCATGCCTTGAATTCGCCCGAGGTCACCGCCTCCTTGGAGGCCGTGTCCAGCGTCAAGATGGGGATGCCGCACGAAGTGTTCCAGCCCTTCGTGGCGACCGAAGCCGCCAAATGGGCCGAGGTGATACGCAAATCCGGGGCGAGTCTTTGAGGGCGGCCTGCAGGGGCTGCCCCATGAGCCACTTTCACCACTTCCACTGTTTCCAGCAGGAGCCGTCGCAATGACAGTCATCCCCACGCAGGACCTCGCGGCCCTGCACAGCCAGATCCAGGCCATCGCGCAACGTGTCGAGCAGTTGGACAGCATAGAGGCCATCCGCGCGCTGCGTGCCCGCTACCACGAGCTCGTGAACGAGGATGCAGGAGATCGCCTGTATGAGCTGTTTGCACCGGACGCCGTGGTGGCCTATGGAGGACGGGCCGAGGTCCGGGGCAAGGACCGCATCCGTGCCTTCTTCGCTTCGTTCCCGATCCAGGCGGCCCGGCAGTTCATCCACAGCCATGTCGTGCAGGTGCAAGGGGACCGTGGCACAGGATCCAGTTATCTGGATGGGCGGCCTGTGCGGGACGGCAAGAGTTTTTACGTGGTGGGACGGTTTGACGACGAGTACATCCGGGTCAATGGGCAATGGCTGTTCCAGCGGGTCACCTTGAGCGTGCACTACATGATCGAGGCCACGGAGCGCTGGGACGACCTCATTCCTCTCCAGGGGGCTCATTGATGCGTAGCGCCGAATCCATGACCGTGCCTTTGCTTTTTGACATGAGCGGCCAACGGGTGCTGGTGACCGGGGCCGCCAGCGGGCTGGGGCTGGCCATCGCGCAGGCCATGCTCGAGGCTGGGGCGCACGTGGTTCTGTCGGACAGCGACGCGCAGGCGCTGGACACCGAGATGCATCGCCTGCGCAAGACGCACCAGAAGGTGCAGCAGGTGGTGATGGACGTCAGCGATGGCGCCGAGGTGGATCGGGTGGTGGACGCGATGGCGGGGCAAGGACACATCGACTGCGTGTTCGCCAACGCAGGTATGAGCGCCGGGCGCGGCTTTCTGGTCGAGCAGGGGGGCCTGCAGAACGTGGACCCCGTGGTCTGGGAGCGTGTGCTCAAGGTGAACCTGGACGGCGTGCTGGCCACCATGCGTGCCGCCAGCCGCCATATGAAGCCCCGCCATTGCGGGCGGATCATCGTGACCTCGTCGATTGCAGGGCTGCGTTCGGAGGCGCATTCCGGCTATGCCTACGTCGCGTCAAAGGCGGCCGTCAACAACATCGTGCGCCAGGCGGCCGTGGAGCTGGCGCCCTACAACGTGCTGGTGAACGCCATCGCTCCCGGCCCCTTTGCGACAGGACTCAACGGCGGGCGCCTGCGCCTGCCGGAGAGTGCCGAGCGCATGCGCACCTACGTCCCGCTGGGCCGGATCGCCGAGCCGCATGAAATCAAGGGACTAGCGCTGCTGCTGGCGTCGCCGGCATCGAGCTACATGACGGGGGCCATCATTCCTGTTGATGGGGGGACCAGTGCGCGATAGGCCAGCCTCATCCTTCTCTGCCTTTATTCCACATCTGCAAACAGACCGGGTTCACCATGATCATCGTGACAGGCCATGTCATCGCTCGCAAGGACACGGAGGCCGCTGTGCAGCGGCTGGCTGTGGAGCACGTTCTGCGCTCCCGCTCGGAGCCGGGTTGCGTGTCCCACGAAGTGAGCCGTGATGTGCAGCAGCCGCTGCGCTTCGTCTTTGTGGAGCGCTGGAGCGATATGGCGGCGCTGCAAGCCCACTTTCATCTGCAGACTTCGCGGGATTTTGCGCAGTCCATGGCCGAGCTGAGTGAGGAGAGCCCGCACATCGCCACCTACCAGGCGGAGGCCATCCGCGCGCGCTGAGGCCGGCCAACGGGAGTGACGCCTGACCGCCAAGCGCCGCGCCGCAGCGGGCGCGGCGGGGCAAGACGGTCAGCGTCATCTTCAAACCATCGTGAACCCTCCGGAGACGCCAATGGTTTGACCGGTGATGAACAATGCGCGCTCGGAAGCCAGAAAGGCCACCACGCCCGAGATGTCGTCCGGGCGCGAGAGCCTGCCCACGCCTTTGGAGATGGGGTACAGGTTCACCATCTTTGCCAGCAGTTCGTTGTTCTGCACGGTGGCGTCGATATGCAGCGGCCCGTCCTTGATGCCCTCGTGTGACACGGCGCCCAACGCGATGGCGTTGACCGTGATGGCATGGCGGCCATGCTCGCGCGCCAATGCCTTGCCGAAGCCGGCGATGGCCGCCTTCGCGCCGGAATAGACGGCCATGTTGGCTTCGCCGATGCGGCCGGCCTCCGAGATGATGTTGACGATGCGCCCGCCCTTCCTGGCCACCATGCCGGGCAGGGTGGCCAGGCAGCAATGCATGGTTCCGTAGACGTTCAGGTTGACGATCTTGGCCCAGTCGGCCATGGGCATGTCCAGGAACGCCGGCGTGCGGCCGCCTTTCTCGCGCCGCTCGGGAATGATGCCCGCGTTGTTGACCAGGATCTGCACCGGCGCGTCGAAGTGGTGCGCGGCGGTTTCGACCATTTGCTGGACCTGGTCGGCCTGGGTGATATCGGCCGCGGCGGCCAATGCCTGGCCTCCCAGTTCCTGGATTTCGCGGGCGACCGCCTGCGCACGCTCGGCAAACAGGTCGTTGACGACGACACGTGCGCCTTCGCGGGCCAGTTCAAGGCAGATTTGCCGGCCCACGCCCTGGCCCCCGCCAGTCACCAGTGCTACTTGTGATTCGAGTCCGAGTTTCATGAAAGCTTTCCTTGGATGTGAATAGGGATGTGATGTGAAAGATGTGCCACGGGCTCCGTGCATGCGCGCCCTGGGTCTTCAGCGGCCGTGGAACACGGGCTTGCGCTTCTCCACGAAGGCACGCATGCCCTCCTTGCGGTCCTCCGTGTCCACCAGCAGTGCGGCCGCATAGCGCTCGAATTCGAGACCGCTGTCCAGGTCCGTCTGCATGCCGCGATTGACGGCGCGCTTGGCAAAGCACACGGCCAATGGCGGCATCTCCGCGATCTGCTGTGCCAGCACCAGCGTGGCGGGCAGCAGCGCTTCGGGTGCCAGTACCTGGGTGACCAGTCCATACTGCAGCGCCTGCTCGGCATCGATCTGGGCGGCCATGAGCATCAGTGCCTTGGCGCGGGCTTCGCCGATCAGGCGCGGCAGCCGCTGTGTCCCTCCTGCGGCGGGGATCACCCCCAGGCGGACTTCGGGCAGGCCTAGCTTGGCGGAGGAGGACGCCAGCCGCAGGTCGCAGCACAGTGCCAGCTCCAGCCCCCCGCCCAACGCCACGCCATTGAGGGCCGCCAGCACGGGCTTTTCAAACTCCTCGATACTGCGGAACAACTCGTGCGTGCCTTTCTGGGCAAGAAAGAAGGCGGTGCTGTTGACCTGCTGGTCCGCACGCTCCTTGATATCGGCGCCCGCACAGAAGGCGCGGTCTCCGGCGCCGGTCAGTACGACCGCCCGGACGCGTTCATCCGTGCGTGCCAGCTCGAAGAAGGCGCGGGCCAGATCCGGCTTCATGCTGCCACCCAGCGTGTTCATGCGGTCAGGTCGGTTCAGGGTGATGATGGCCACCCTGTCGCGCACCTCGTAGATCAGCGTCGGCAGTTCGACGCGGTCAGGACAGCTGTTGCTTGTCATGCATCTCTCCTTGTGACTCAGGCACCGGGTGCCGAAAGAACGTGGGCAATGGCCACGGAGCCGAGGCCGATCATGTGCGCCATCCCCCAGCGGGCCTGTGTGTGCTGGCGTTCACCGGCTTCGCCACGCAGCTGGCGCGTGATCTCGGCGATCTGGCCGATGCCGGTGGGACCCAGCGGATGGCCCATGCCGATCAGCCCGCCCGAGGCGTTGATGGCGCAGCGTCCGCCGATTCGCGAATCGCCGCGCTCCAGATAGGCCGCGCCCTCGCCCGGCTCGCAGACGCCGATGGCTTCGCTGTACAGAAGCTCCTCCACCGAGAAGGCGTCGTGCAGCTCCAGCAGGTCACGCGG
>NZ_JTKZ01000242.1:0-17367 GCF_000799035.1 Delftia sp. ZNC0008 | reverse complement strand
CCGCGTCCTTGCGTGGTGCGCGCTGGCTGCTGCGCGAGCCGGGCTCGGGCACGCGCGAGATGGTGGAGCATGCCTTGCTGCCGCATCTGCACCAGCTGCCGGCCGCCGCCACGCTGGGCAGTTCGGAGGCGATTGCGCGCTGCGTGGCGCAGGGCCTGGGCGTCAGCTGCCTGTCGCGCGTGCTGGTGCAGGCCCTGGTCGCCTCGGGAGAGCTGGTCGTGCTGCCGACCACGCTGCCGCGCATGTGGCGGGATTTCTCGCTGGTGCAGCGGGCGGGCAAGCGCCGCTCGCCGGCGCTGGCGGCCTTTGTGCAGGCCTGCCGCCAACAGGCCCAGGACTGAGGCGGGTTACTTGCCCATCGGAATCGGCGTGCTGCGCGGCACGGGCACGGCGGTGACGCTGTTTTGCGGCGAGCCTTCGATCACGCGGTCCGAGTAGGTCATGTAGACCAGGGTGTTGCGCTGCGCATCGACCATGCGCACCACGCGCAGGCGCTTGAACAGCAGCGAGATGCGTTCGGTGAACACCTCGTCCTGCTGCTTGAGCGGCGCAGGGATCTGGATGGGTCCGGTCTGCACGCAGCTGATCGAGGCTTCGGCGCGGTCCTCGGCCAGGCCCAGGCCGCCCTTGATGCCGCCGGTCTTGGCGCGCGAGACATAGCAGGTCACGCCCGCCACCTTGGGATCGTCATAGGCATCGACCACGATCTTGTGGTCCGGGCCTATGAACTTGAACACCGTGTCCACCGCGCCCACCTGCTCGGCGCGCGCACCGCAGGCGCCCAGCAGCAGCGTGGCCAGAGCGGCCGTGAGCAAGGCCCGGCTGTTCATGTCAGGCCTCACCCGTCACATGGCGGCGCAGGTGTTCGAGGGCTTCCTCGACCTGATCCACCAGCACCAGGCACAGGTCGCCGGGCGTCAGCCGCGCCAGCGCATGGTCGATGGCGTTGAACTCACCCTGGATCTGGGTCACGTAGCCGGTGCGCGGTGCGCCTTGCAGGCCTTGCTGCAGCAGGGCCAGGACTTCCCCGTCGGCGCGGCCGCGCTGGCAGGCGTCCTGGTAGAGGATGACGTCGTCGAAGGCGCGGCCCAGGATCTGTGTCTGCTCGGTGATGTCCTGGTCGCGGCGGTCGCCCGCGCCGCTGATGACCACGCTGCGGCGCTGGGCCGGCATGGCATCCACGGCCTGCACCAGGGCGCGGATGGCGTCGGGGTTGTGGCCGTAGTCGGCGATCAGCGTGGCGCCACGGTAGTCCATGACGTTGAAGCGTCCGGGGGCGTTGTCGCTGTCGTTGACGAAGCCGGCCAGCCCGCGGCGGATGGTCTGCCACGGCAGGCCCACGCCCCAGGCGGCGGCGATGGCGGCCATGACGTTCTCCACCTGGAAGGTGATGGTGCCGTTGCGCGTGATGGGGATCTCGCGCAGGGCGATGGTCTCGCGCCACGAGCTTTCGGCCGCGACGATGCTGTCGCCGTCCACGTAGACCACGCGGTTGCCCTGGGCACGGTGCGTGGCCATCACGGGGTGGTGGCGATCGGCCGCGAAATAGATGACCTTGCCCGGCGAGGTGGAGGCCATGGCCGCCACCAGCGGGTCGGCGGCGTTGAGCACGGCATAGCCGTCGGCGGCCACGTTCTGCACGATGACGCGCTTGAGCACGGCCACGTCTTCCACCGTGGTGATGTAGTTCAGGCCCAGGTGGTCGCCTGCGCCCACGTTGGTGACCACGGCCACCTGGCAGCGGTCGAAGCCCAGCCCTTCGCGCAGGATGCCGCCGCGCGCGCATTCGAGCACGGCTGCATCGGTCTCGGGGTGGGCCAGGGCGTTGCGCGCGCTGCGCGGGCCCGAGCAGTCGCCGCTGTCGATCTGGCGGCCGTTGACGTAGACACCGTCCGTGTTCGTCATGGCCGTGCGCCAGCCATGCGAGGTGAACAGGTGGGCGATCAGGCGCGTGGTCGTTGTCTTGCCATTGGTGCCGGTGACGGCCACCAGCGGGATGCGGCCGTCCTGGCCGGGTGCGAACAGCTCATCGACCATGGGCACGCCCACGTTGCGGGGCTTGCCGAAGGACGGCGCCAGGTGCATGCGCAGGCCCGGTGCGGCGTTGACTTCGACGATGCCGCCGTTTTGCTCCTCCAGCGGGCGCAGCATGGTCTCGCAGACCACGTCCACGCCGCAGATGTGCAGGCCGATGGTCTGGGCGGCCTCGACGGCGCGCGCGGCGATGTCGGGGTGCACGTCGTCCGTGACATCGGTGGCGCTGCCGCCCGTGGACAGGTTGGCGTTGTTGCGCAGCACCACGCGCTGGCCCTGGGCCGGCACGGATTCGGGCGTGAGCCCTTCTGTGGCGATGCGCGCGATGGCGATGTCGTCCAGGCGGATCTTGGTCAGCGCCGTGCCGTGGCCCGAGCCGCGGCGCGGGTCCTGGTTGACCAGCTCGACCAGTTCGCGGATGGTGTGCTGGCCGTCGCCCAGCACCTGGGGCGGCTCGCGGCGCGCAGCGGCCACCAGCTGGCCGCCGACCACCAGCAGGCGGAAGTCGTGGCCCGGCAGGAAGCGTTCGACCATGATGTCGTCGCCGAATTCCGAGGCGGTGGCAAAGGCGGCCTTGAGCTGCTCGTGCGTGGTGATGTTGACCACCACGCCCTTGCCCTGGTTGCCGTCCTGGGGCTTGACCACCACGGGCAGGCCCACTTCCTGGGCCACGAGCCAGGCTTCTTCCACGTCCTTGACGGGGCGGCCCAGCGGCACGGGCACGCCGGCGGCGTGCAGCAGGCGCTTGGTCAGGTCCTTGTCCTGGGCGATGGATTCGGCCACGGCGCTGGTCTGGTCCAGCTCGGCGGCCTGGATGCGGCGGGCCTTGGAGCCCCAGCCCAGCTGTACCAGCGAGCCCGAGGTCAGGCGGCGGATGGGAATGCCGCGCGCCACGGCCGCATCGACGATGGAGCCTGTGGAGGGGCCGATGCGCTCGTCCTCGTCGAGTTCACGCAGCTCGGCCACCACCTTGTCGGCGTCGAAGGGCGTGTCGGCCAGTGCCGACTGCAGCAGCGCACCGGCCTGTTCCATGGCCAGGCGGCCCACGGATTCCTCGGTGTACTCCACCACCACCTGGTAGGTGCCGGCTTCCACGGTCTCGTGCGTGCGGCTGAAGGTCACGGGGCAGCCGGCCTGGGCCTGCAGCGACAGGGCCGCCACTTCCAGCACATGGGCCAGCGACAGGCGCTGGTCGGCACCGTGCGGCTGCAGCGTGCCGATCTTGGGAAAGCGTGCGCGCAGCCGGTCCTCGAACCCTGCCAGGGCCGAGTAGTCACAGTCGCCGGGCTCGCATTGCACGATGGCTTCGATGGCGGTGCTGCGGGTCCAGAGATTGGGGCCGCGCAGGGCTCGGATGCGGGTGATCTGCATAGTGTCTTCTTTCGGAGGGCAGGCCCGCGTCGCCGGGCCTGCCTGCATGTCATCGTGTGGTCGGGCTCAGGCGGCGGTGGCTGCGGCGGCCGGCGTGTAGTCGAAGGTCTTGATGCCGGCGACGATGAGGTCGGGGGCAATGTCCATGGACCACGCCGCGGCAATGGCAGCGAGCAGGGCCGGCGTGTCCGGGCGCAGGCCGCCGGGCAGGCTCAGCGCGTCCAGCGTTCCCAGCACGCGCTCGGCGGCGCCCGTGGCCAGGATCACCTGGTTGCCGCGCACGAAGACGGCACGGCCTTCGCTCTCGCAACGGTGGGCCGCTACCACGGGGCTGTCTGCCTGCATCGAATAGAACAGCACCTCGCCGTCGCACAGGCGGGCCAGGTCGGCCACCTGTTCGATGTCGGCATTGAGCACGCCCGCGCCTTCGTCCAGCACCACGTCGATCTGGGTGCGCATCACGCGCGTCATCTGTGACTGCTCGTGCACGTCATGGTCGGGCAACTGCTCGAAGCCGTCCATGTCGGTGACCACGCCGACCAGGCAGCGGTCGTAGGCCAGGCCTTCCTCCAGGATGGAACGGGCCGTGGTCTGGATGACGGCGGCCTGGGCCAGGCGGTTGGTCAGCAGCCGGTGGGCGCCGGCCCAGTTGGCGGTATTGGTCTTCTGCGTTTGGCGGTTGGACAGGAACATGCCCTCGCTGCTGGCCACGCCCGTGAGCTTGCCCGACAGCTGCAGCAGCCAGCCCACCAGGCGGGCCGTGAAACCGTTGTTGCGCGTGCCGGCAATGCCGACCAGGGGGATGCGGCCGGCGCCCGTGCCCTCTTCGGTGCGCGGGAACAGGTGGTCGGCGATGGCCATGCCCACGGGGCGCGGCGCGCCGCTGGTGGGCTTCAGGTGCATCAGCAGGCCGGGGCCGGCGTTGACTTCGAGGATGGCGCCGCCCTGCTCCTTCATGGGGCGCGAGACGTCCTGCAGGATCATGTCCATGCCCGCGATGTCCAGGCCCACGATCTTGGCGGCCAGCGTGGCCATGTAGGCCACTTCGGGATGGACTTCGTCGGTGCAGTCGATGGCCATGTTGCCGTTGCGCTGCAGCAGCACGCTGGTGCCCTGGGCAGGAATGGTGTCGGGCGTGACGTTCTGGCGCTTGAGTTCCAGCTTCACGGCCGGGGCTTCGAGGTTGATCCAGTCCAGCGGGTATTCCTGCTCGGGGCCGCGGCGCGGGTCCTGGTTGACCACGGCGACCAGTTCGCGAACCGTGGACTTGCCATTGCCGGCCACGCTCACGGTCTCGCCACGGCAGGCGGCAACCACCTTGCCGCCCACCACCAGGATGCGGTGCTCGGTGCCGTCGATGAAGCGTTCGACGATGACGTCCGAGCCTTCGGGCTGGGCCAGCGCGAAGGCGGCCTTGATGTCGGCCTCGTCGCGCAGGTCCAGCGTCACGCCGCGTGCGTGGTTGCCGTCCGAGGGCTTGACGGTGACGGGAAAGCCGATGTCCTGCGCCACTTCCCAGGCTTCCTCGGGGCTGTGGACGATCTGGCCTTCGGGCACGGGCACGCCGCAGGCGGCCAGCAGGCGCTTGGTGAAGTCCTTGTCCTGGGCAATGCCCTCGGCGATGGCGCTGGTCTGGTCGCTCTCGGCGGTCCAGATGCGGCGCTGCGCGGCGCCATAGCCCAGTTGCACGAGGTTGCCGTCATTGAGGCGGATGTGGGGGATGCGGCGCTCGCCGGCCGCATCGACGATGCAGCCCGTGCTCGGGCCCAGGTAGCGGTCGTTGATCTCGGTCTTGATGGCCTTGATGGCGGCCTTCAGGTCGAAGGGCTCGTCATTGATGGCGGCCATGATCAGCCTGTGGCCATGGGCCAGGGCCGTGCGCGCCACGGTTTCCTCGGGGCAGCGGAAGACCATGCGGTACACGCCGCGCTGCGAGATCTCGCGGGTCTGGCCGAACTCGGCAGGCATGCCCGCCAGGTTCAGCAGCTCGATGATGATGTGCTCCAGCACGTGGCCGCACCATGTGCCGCCTTCCAGGCGCTGGATGAAGCCGCCGCGCTCGCCCACGCCGCAGTGGTGCTCGACCAGGTCGGGCAGCCAGGCCGTCAGGCGCTCGTTGAAACCGGGAAGCTTGTTCGAGGGATAGTCCTCCAGCTCGCCCAGATCCAGCCAGACCTCCAGCACGGGACGGTAGGTCCAGACGCTGGGTCCACGCAGGTAGGTGGTGCGCAAGAGTTGGATGTCTTTGAATTTCGCCATGTCGGTCAACGGGTAAGCGTGAACGACGACCCGGATTCGGATCGCCGGAGAATGGGAGAGGATTGTGCGCCCAGAAAACCCATGCGCAGTTTTGTCAGCCTAAACCAGGGTTGGCGCGTTGAGCAGGGTATGCCGTGCAACGCGCGGGATATCCACCGGGGAGCTGCGGTTGCCCGCATGACACCAGGAGCCGCCAGGGGCGGGAAAAACAACTCAACATGCAAGAACACCATTCTGTGGACGTTTCGGCCTTCCTTGCCAGCCCCCGCGGGGCTGAGCTGCGAGCCAGGCTCGCTTCCAATGAAAACGTGCTGGCCCTCGCCACGGTTGACCTGACCCTGGATATGCGCTTCGGCGAAGGCTGGGTTGTCCTGACCAACCAGCGCCTCATCGCCTGTGATCCTGAGGATCAGCGATGGAGTGAGTGGATACTCTCGGTCGATCAGAATTTGCGTACGCTGGACCACGGCGGCGTGGGCAACCTCGAATTGCATGGTCCTGCGGCTCGGCTGGCGCTGTGGCGCTTCACCCTGCGCCACCAGGCGGGCGTATTGCGCCTGCTGCAACAGTTCGATCACCAGCGTGAGCGCATGGCGCGTGGCGAGGACTTCGACGGGCCCGAGGACGATGTGCCCCGCTGCCCGGCCTGCCAGACCGAGCTGCCGCCCGAGGCCGACGAATGCCCGGCCTGCGCGCGCCAGCAGGGTCCGCAGACCTCCACCTGGGTGCTGCTGCGCCTGTGGCGCTTTGCCCATCCCTACCGGCATCAGCTGCTGCTGGGCTTTTTGCTGACCCTGGCCTCCACAGGCGCCACCCTGGTGGCGCCCTATCTGACCATTCCCATCGTGGACAAGATCCTGATCCCGTTCCAGAACGGGCAGCAGATCGACAGCAGCCTGATGGTCTTCTACCTGAGCGGCCTGCTGGCTGCGGCCCTGGTGGCCTGGGGCCTGGGCTGGGCGCGCACCTTCGTGCTGGCCAAGGTCTCCGAGCGCATTGGCTCGGACCTGCGCACGACCACCTACAACCACCTGCTGACGCTGTCGCTGGACTACTACGGCAGCAAACGCACGGGCGACCTGATGGCGCGCATCGGGGCGGAAACAGATCGCATCAATTTGTTTCTATCCTTGAACGCGCTGGATTTCGCCACCGATGTGCTGATGATCGTGATGACCTCGGTCATCCTGTTCTCCATCAATCCGTGGCTGGCCCTGGTCACCCTGGTGCCGCTGCCCTTCATCGCCTGGATGATCCACCTGGTGCGTGACCGCCTGCGCACGGGCTTCGAGAAGATCGACCGCGTCTGGTCCGAGGTGACCAATGTGCTGGCCGACACCATTCCCGGCATCCGTGTGGTCAAGGCCTTCGCCCAGGAAAAGCGCGAGGCCGACCGCTTCGCCCAGGCCAATCTGGTCAACCTGCAGGCCAACGACAAGGTCAACAAGACCTGGTCGCTGTTCACGCCCACGGTGACGCTGCTGACCGAGATCGGCCTGCTGGTGGTCTGGGGCTTCGGCATCTGGCTGGTGGCGGGCGGCCAGATCACGGTCGGTATTCTGACGGCCTTCATCGCCTACATCGGCCGCTTCTACAGCCGCCTGGATTCGATGAGCCGCATCGTCTCGGTCACACAGAAGGCGGCAGCCGGCGCCAAGCGCATCTTCGACATCCTGGACCACGTGAGCAACGTGCCCGACCCGGTCAACCCGGTCAAGCTGCCGCGCGTGCAGGGTGCCATCACGCTGGACAACCTGACCTTCCGCTACGGCAGCCGCGCCGTCATCAAGAACCTGGATCTGCAGATTCGCCCGGGTGAAATGATCGGCCTGGTCGGCCACAGCGGCTCGGGCAAGAGCACCCTGGTCAACCTGATCAGCCGCTTCTACGACGTGAGCGAAGGCTCCATCCAGCTCGACGGCGTGGATATCCGCCGGCTCAAGGTGTCGGACTTCCGCAGCAACATCGGCCTGGTGCTGCAGGAGCCCTTCCTGTTCTTCGGCACCATTGCCGAGAACATCGCCTACGGCAAGCCCGACGCCACGCGCGAGGAAATCGTGGCGGCCGCGCGTGCGGCCCATGCCCATGAATTCATCCTGCGCCTGCCGCATGGCTATGACTCCCTGGTCGGCGAACGCGGCCAGGGCCTGTCCGGCGGCGAGCGCCAGCGCATCTCCATTGCGCGCGCACTGCTGATCGACCCGCGCATCCTGATCCTGGACGAGGCCACTTCTGCCGTGGACACCGAGACCGAGAAGGAAATCCAGAAGGCGCTGGACAATCTGGTGCAGGGCCGCACGACGATTGCCATCGCCCACCGTCTGTCCACGCTGCGCAAGGCAGACCGCCTCGTGGTCATGGACCGGGGCGAGATCGTGGAAGTGGGGCCGCACGACGAACTGATGGAAAAGCAGGGCGCCTACTGGCGCCTGTACCAGGCCCAGGCGCGGCGCGCCGAAGAGGATGCCCAGGCCGCAGGCCTGACCCTGGTCGCAACCACCATCGAGGAATAAGCCATGTCCACTGCCCAACATTGCGCCGCCGGCGCCGATCTGAGCCGCGTACGCGTGGAGCGCAACGCCCATGGCCGCCTGGTGCTGATCCTGGCCGACGGCACGCGCCATGAATCCGTGGTGCCCGTGCGCGCCTTTCCGATTGCCGCGCCGCTGCAAGGCCTGTCCCTGGTCTGTGCCGATGGCAAGGAGGCGCTGTGGGTGGACCACATGGACCACCTGCCCGCGCAGGCCCGCACGCTGATCGAGCAGGATCTGGCCGTGCGCGAGTTCGTGCCCGTCATCCAGCGCATCCGCAAGGTGTCCAGCTATTCCACGCCCAGCACCTGGGACCTGGAGACCGACCGCGGTCCCGCGCAGCTCGTGCTCAAGGCCGAGGAGGATATCCGCCGCCTGTCGGGCCGCACGCACCTGATGATCACCAGCCAGGACGGCGTGCAGTTCAGCGTGCCCGACAGCACGGCGCTGGACCGTGCCTCGCGCAAGATGCTGGAGCGTTTCCTCTAGCGCCTGGTCAGGGTGGTTTAAGGGTTTACCCTTGGTTTGAGGCAGGCCTGGGCGTCTTTCAAAAAAAGCGCTTCAGTTCTTTCAGGTTCTGTCGATGATGAGGCGACGGCGGGAAATTCCCGCCCAC
Organism: Delftia sp. ZNC0008; assembly: GCF_000799035.1. NCBI lineage: Bacteria > Pseudomonadati > Pseudomonadota > Betaproteobacteria > Burkholderiales > Comamonadaceae > Delftia > Delftia sp. ZNC0008. The sequence goes on along the minus strand of NZ_JTKZ01000242.1, from coordinate 8,556 downwards.
AGCACACATCCAGCAAGAGGGTCGAGCCATGCCAATTCCACCTGTTGACCGATCGCCCATACCGTGGCGCCCGCAAAGCGCCGATCTGTACTCCACCGGCGCGTCGGGCGCGGTGCCCGTGCGTCCCGTGAACGCTGCCAATCCTGTCGAATCCACGGACCGCATCGGAGAAGGCCGTGTGATTCGCGATCCTGAAAAACCGTCCGTGGTGGACCAGGAAAACCGCGACTGGACGCTGGCCGAGGAGATCAAGCAGAAGGAAGAGGTCGAGGAGCCGCCCAAGGAGCCGATTTCCAAGCAGCTCATCGAGTTCATCCAGTCCATGTGGCGCGCCAGCGCCATGGCCGTGGAGCAGGCCCAGGAGGTCAGCAAGGCCGATGACGTGGCCCGCAACAAGCTGCAGGTGCGCGAGGAGCCGTTGACCTATTCGGAACCCAAGGTCAAGCGTACCGGCGGACTTTGAGTGTCAGTGGCTGAATGCGCAGGCTCAGTCCTTTGAGCCTTCGCCTTCCTTCGTGTCCCTGGCAGCGGACACGGCTGCGGCATGCTCGGCGGCCTTTGCCTCTTCGGCCTGCGCCTTGGCCTTCGCCTTGTCGCGCTCGGCGCGGTACTTGACGGCAAAAGCCTGCACCTCCGCATAGGAGACGTAGCCGTCCTTGTCAGTGTCGGCCTCGTCGAAGGCCGCCGCCAGGCGCGGGAACAGCGCCACTTCGGTGCGGCTGAGCTTGCCGTCCTTGTTGAAGTCCAGCATCTTGAATTCGCGCTGGGCCTTGATTTCCCCCTTGGTCAATGGCGCCGGGCTGGCCGAGGCCTGTCCGGTGGACGCCTTGTCGGCCGTCTCGGTCGCCTGCGCGCGCGCGGCGGGCAGCATGAAGGCGCTGGTCAGCAGGACGGCAGCGGCGGCCTGCAGCACAGGCGGCCGGCGCAGCAGGGCGGAGCGGTTCATGAGGGGAAAATGCATGGCACCTATTTGGGCATGGAACCGGTGTCTGCAAGCCAGGGCTGTGCGCCCTTTGCAATTGTTTACTTCAGCGGATCGGCGTCCGGATTGGAGACGCCGCTGTTCACATGGCCTGCGGGCACATGGCGGGCCGCCGAGCTGACATGGCCCGATTGGTCGTCGAAGAAGAAATCCGGCTCGAACTCGCGCAGGAAGGGGCCTTTTTCCAGGCCGCCGAGGAACATGGCCTCGTCCACGGTGATTCCCCAATCGAGCAATGTGCGGATGGCGCGCTCGTGCGCCGGCGCACTGCGCGCCGTCACCAGGGCCGTGCGAATGCGCATGGTCTGGGACGAGTCCGCCTGCTGCTGAAGCCGGTGAAGGGCTTGCAGCAGGGGTTTGAACGGCCCTTCTCCCAGGGGCGTGGCGGCATGGGATACCTCATGGCGCAGAAAGGCCGGCAGCCCGCCTTGCTGGTAGATGCGCTCGGCCTCGTCGGAGAACAGCACGGCATCGCCGTCGAAGGCAATGCGCACTTCCTGCGGGTAGCGGTCGCCTGCGGGCGTGGAGTCGACCATCACGCGCGCCGCGGGAAAGCCGATGGACAGGGCCTTGCGCACATCGACCTCGTTGGCCGAGAGGAACAGGTGGGCGCCCAGCGGCCGCAGGTAGGAAAACGGATCGCGCCCGCGCGTGAACACGCCGCGCTCTATGTGCATGTCGGCCGCCTTGGCCGAGGCGAACACGCGCATGCCGCTGGCCGGGTCGTTGCGCGAGAGCATCATCACCTCCACGCGCTGCACTTCAGGCGTATTGAAGGCCAGCAGCTTGCGCACCAGCGGGAAGGCGATGCCCGGGCGTGCCGGCTGGTGCACCAGGTACAGCTGGCGGCGCATGTAGGCCTGCTCGTCGCCCGCATCGAACAGCCGGTTCTCTTCCTCGAAGTCGAACAGTGCGCGCGATGAGATGGCAACGACCAGCTTGTCTTGCAGGGTCACGGGCATGGCTTGGCGCTTGTCGCTATTTGACGAATTGGTTGAGCTGGATGATGGGCATGAGCACGGCCAGCACGATCAGGGCCACGACCATGCCCATGGCCACGATCAGCAGCGGCTCCAGGATGGTGGCCAGGTGCATGGCGCGGCGCTGCACCTCGGTGGACAGCTGGTTGGCCGCGCGCTGCAGCATCACGGGCAGCTGGCCGGTCTGCTCGCCCAGGCGGGCAAACATGGAGATCAGGCCCGGGAAGCGCTTTTTCTGCGCCAGGGCCGAGGCCAGCGGCGCGCCCTCGCGCACCAGGGCCAGCGCGTCCATGGCATCGGCGCGCAGCGCGCGGTTGCCCAGCGTTTCGGCGGCGGCCTGCAAGGCCTTGAGAATGGGCACGCCTGCGCCCGCCAGCATGGCCAGCGTGCCGGCAAAGCGTGCCGCGTTGTAGTTGCGCGCCAGCCGGCCGATCAGCGGCAGGCGCAGCCACCAAGCGTCGAAGCGCTCGCGCAGCACGGGGTTCTTCATGGACAGCCGGAATCCCACGGCGCCCAGCACCAGGGCGATCAGCGCGGCCCAGCCATAGCTGCGCACAAAGTCGCTGAGCGCCAGCATGGCCACGGTGAGCCAGGGCAGGGCGCGCTTGGTGCCCGCGAACACGCTGGCCACCTGGGGCACCACGTAGCTGACCAGGAACAGCACGATGACGATGGCCACCAGGGTCACGATGGCCGGGTACAGGGCTGCGCCAATGAGCTTGGACTGCAGGGCCTGGCGCGATTCCAGGTCGTCGGCCAGCCGCTCCAGCACCGGGCCCAGGCTGCCGCTGGCCTCGCCGGCGCCGATCACGGCGCAGTAGATGTCGGAGAATTCGCGCGGGTGCTGGGCCAGTGCGCGGGCAAAGGTGGAGCCTGCGTTGACCTCGGCGCGCAGCGCGGCCACCAGGTGGTGCTGGCGCGGGTCGTCGGCTTCTTCGGACAGCGCGGCCAGTGCGCGCTCTATGGGCAGGCCTGATCCGACCAGCCCCGCCATCTGGCGCGTCCACACGGTGAGCCCTGTGGAGCCAAGGACGGGGCGGGTCAGCCAGCGCGAGGCGCCACCCTGCGGGCCGGACGCCGACCCCGAGGCCACGATCTCCACGGCCATGGGCACCAGGGCCTGGGCGCGCAGCTGGCTGCGCGCAGCGCGCGCGTTGTCGGCTTCGATCGTGCCCTTGCGGGTCTGACCTTGGGCATCCAGGGCTTCGAAGGAAAAGGCAGGCATGCGCGGCGGGAGTCGGGAGGGGCTGGGGAAGGATGGCGTTCAGGAAACGCCAGGCGGCGATCCAACCCCCGATGGTAGCCGCTGCCGGTGACGGCTGGATGGCGAGGCCGTCTCGGGCCTCGTCCCCAGGTCCCGGAGGTGCCTATGCCGGCTGGGCGGCCAGGTCCGCTTCGTTGAGCTGGATGGAGCGCAGCGAGGCCGGGCGTTCCATCAGCGGCTGGCCGTAGTCGCTGAACTCGGGCAGCGCGGGCAGCAGCTTCATCATCGTCCCCCAGCGCAGGTAGCTGGCCATGAGCACGTCGGCCGCGGTGAACTGGTCGCCGCACAGGTAGCGCCTGCCGGCCACGGCCTGGCGCAGCGTCTGCACCACGTCGTCATAGCGGCCATAGCCGGCGGACATGGCCTGGTCGGCCGTCTGCTGCTCCAGGTGGCCCTGGCTCTTGGCTGTCATCAACGCGTCGACAGGGCCGGCCAGGAAGAACATCCAGCGGTGGTAGACGCCGCGCAGCGGGCTGTCCACGGCCGGCGCGAGCCTTCGTTCGGGGAAGATGTCGGCCAGATAGGCAAGGATGGCGGCCTGTTCGGTGATCACGGTCTCGCCATGCACCAGGGCGGGGACCTTGCCCATGGGGTTGATGGCCAGGTAGTCGGCAGCCTTCATGGTGCTGCCGAATTCCAGCCGCACGGGCTCATAGCGGGCGCCGCATTCCTCCAGCATCCAGCGCGCGATGACGGCGCGCGAGCGGGGGTGGAAGTAAAAGCGCAGAGGCTTGATCGAGTCGTTCATGAAGGCTCCCAGTGGTTTGAATGCATGGCGAGAAGGCCATGGGAGCGACTGTAGGAGGCCATGCTGACAGTTTTTGTCAGCAGTGGTGTCAGCGGACCGTGTAGCCCAGTTGCCGCGACCAGCGTTCGATCAGGCCGCTGCGGTGGTCGGGATAGCGTTCCTGCAGATCGGTGACGGAGCGCACGCGGTCGGCGCGGAAATGGCGGAAGTCCTGGCGCAGTTCGCACCAGGCCGCAAGAATGCGCCGCTGATCGAAGAAAGCCATGGCAAAAGGCCAGATCCGGCGCTCGGTCGGCTGGCCCTTCTCATCCGTGTAGTGCAGCAGCACCCGGTGCTGGCGCCGTATCGCCAGGCGCAGCGCGGTCTGCCAGGGCTCGGTCACGGATTCGTGGCAGATGGGCGGCACCAGCAGGCCGCTGGTGTCCACCTCGATGCGCAGCTCCAGCGGCAGCGCGCTGCGTATGCGGTCCAGCGCGGCGGTGGCGGCCTGGGCGAGCTCGGGGTCGGCCTGGCGGCTGGCCCAGCGCGCGCCCAGCAGCAGGGCTTCCAGCTCATCGGGCGTGAACATCAGCGGCGGCAGCAGAAAGCCGGGCCGCATCTCGTAGCCCACGCCCGGGTCGCCCGCAATCGCGGCACCCTGTTCGCGCAGGGTGGCGATGTCACGGTAGAGGGTGCGCAGGCTCACGTCCAGCTGCCGGGCCAGCGCCGGCCCGGCCTGGGGCAGGCGCGCGCGGCGCAGCAGGTCGATCAGCTGCAGCAGCCGGGCGGAGCGGCTCATGCCTTCAGCGGCCCATGACGCCGGCCGTGATCTCCAGCGAGCGCAGGCGCAGGTCGCGGTCATACACGTCGCTGACCAGGATCAGCTCGTCGGCCTCGGTGTCGGCCTGCAGCTTCTGCAGGCGCGTGCGCACCTTGTCCGGGCCGCCGATGGAGGCCACGGCCAGGAAGTCGCCGATGGCGCGGCGCTCCTGCTCGCCGAGCTGGGCCGCGTAGTTCTCGATGGGGCGCGGCAGCAGTCCGCGCCGGCCCGTGATGATGCCCAGCACGCGCTGGTAGGTGCTGCTGGCCAGGTACTCGGCCTCGTCATCGGTGGGCGCGGCGATCACGGGTGCGCCGACGATCACGTAGGGCTTGGCCAGTTGGGCCGACGGCTTGAACAGGCTGCGGTACAGCTGTACGGCCTGGTAGAGCATGCGCGGCGCGAAGTGCGAGGCAAAGGCGTAGGGCAGGCCCAGATGGGCTGCGAGCTGGGCCGAGAACAGGCTGGAGCCCAGCAGCCAGATCGGCACGTTGGTGCCCGCGCCGGGCGTGGCCACCAGCTTTTGATCCGGCGTGGCCGGGGCCAGCAGGCGTTGCAGCTCCATCACGTCGCGCGGGAAGTCTTCCTCGGTCTCGACGCGGTCGCGGCGCAGTGCGCGCATGGTGGCGCCATCGGTGCCGGGCGCACGGCCCAGGCCCAGGTCGATGCGGCCCGGGTACAGCTCGGCCAGCGTGCCGAAGGCTTCGGCCACCACCAGCGGGGCATGGTTGGGCAGCATGATGCCGCCCGAGCCCACGCGGATCTTCGAGGTGCCGCCTGCAATGTGGCCGATCAGCACGGCCGTGGCCGAGCTGGCGATGCCGGGCATGTTGTGGTGCTCGGCCAGCCAGTAGCGCTCGAATCCCAGTGCCTCGGCCTTGCGGGCCGTGGCCAGCGCGATGTCCAGGGCCTCGGCGACGGTGCCGCCTTCGCGCACGGCCACGAGGTCGAGCATGGACAGACGGACTTCATTGAATGATGTCATGGCAGGTTCCAACTTCCAGTTCACGGTGGGTGGGGGCGGCGCGGGCCTTGCCGCGCCAGGGCATTCCTGGTGCGCGTCCGCGCACTCAGTTTCTTCTGGACATTTCCCGCGCGCAGGTGATGCCCAGCACCACGCACCAGACCAGGGGGAGGATGGCTGCCGCCAGATGGTTCTCGCCCTGCTGGATGGCCAGCCAGGACAGCGGCAGCGCCACCAGCGCCGACAGGCGGATGACGCGGCGCAGCTGGCTGGTGGACAGGCGGGACTTGAACCACCACAGGGCGATGTAGCTGATCAGGCTCAGCGTGGCGACCCACAGGAACAGGTCGCCGCCATAGGGAGCGCTCCAGGCGCGTAGGGATTCCAACATGCCGACCATTGTGGCAAACAGGGATGCCCCGTGCTGCGCAGGGTCGGGCGTGGTCGCCTGCGCCTAGTCGCGCGTGACGCGCAGCACTTCCTCGGGCGTGGTGATGCCCTCGCGCACCAGGCGCTCGCCATCGTCGCGCATCAGGCGCATGCCCGCGGCCAGCGCGGTGTCGCGGATCTCGGCCTCGCTGGCCTGGCGGTGGATCTGCGCGCGGATGGTGTCGTCCACCACCAGCATCTCGAAGATGCCGGTGCGCCCCCGGTAGCCGCTGGGCTCGGTGGTGTCGATCTTGCGCACCAGGCGCTGGGCCAGCACACCCAGCAGGGAGGACGACAGCAGGAAGGGTTCCACCCCCATGTCGATCAGGCGCGTGACGGCGCTGGAGGCATCGTTGGTGTGCAGCGTGGCCAGCACCAGGTGGCCGGTCAGCGAGGCCTGGATGGCGATCTGCGCGGTCTCGAAGTCGCGGATTTCGCCGATCATGATCACATCCGGGTCCTGGCGCAGGATGGCGCGCAGGGCCTTGGCGAAGGTCAGGTCGATCTTGGCGTTGACCTGGGTCTGCCCCACGCCGGCCAGCTCGTACTCGATGGGGTCCTCCACCGTCATGATGTTGCTGTGGCTGGCGTCCATGCGCGACAGTGCCGCATACAGCGTGGTGGTCTTGCCCGAGCCCGTGGGGCCGGTGACCAGCACGATGCCGTGCGGCTGGGCCGTCAGGTGGGTGAATCGCCTCAGCGTCTCGCCCTGCATGCCCACGGCCTCCAGGCTGAGCTTGCTCTCGCTCTTGTCCAGCAGGCGCAGCACGGCGCGCTCGCCGTGGGCGCTGGGCAGGGTGGAGACGCGCACGTCGATGGCGCGCGTGCCCAGGCGCAGGCTGATGCGGCCGTCCTGGGGCAGGCGCTTTTCGGCGATGTCCAGGTCGGCCATGATCTTCAGTCGCGAGATCAGCGCTGCATGCAGTGCGCGGTTGGGCTGCACGACTTCGCGCAGGTCGCCGTCCACGCGAAAGCGCACGCTGGAATGGCGCTCGTAGGGCTCGATGTGGATGTCGCTGGCACCGTCGCGCGCGGCCTGCGTGAGCAGGGCGTTGAGCATGCGGATGATGGGCGCGTCGTCGGCCGTCTCCAGCAGGTCCTCGACCGCAGGCAGCTCCTGCATCATGCGCGAGAGGTCGGCGTCGGACTCGACCTCGCTGACCACCAGGGCCGCGCTGGACTCGCCCTGCGAATAGGCGGCGCTGATGCGGTGGGCCAGCGTGCCCGCGTCCAGCATCTGCCAGCGCTGCACCGCATGCCTGCGCTGGACTTCGGACAGGGCCTGCCAGTCCGGCGAGGGGCCGTGCCAGAGCAGGGGCTCGTGGCCGTCGTCCTCGATCAGCAGCTGGCTGGTGCGCGCAAACGCATAGGGCAGGGGATAGCGCATGGGGCCTTCCTGCCTCAGAGCGCGCCGGGGGCTGCCGGCACGGCGGGAGCGGCGGGCTGCGGCTGGGTGAAGTCGATCAGCTCGGGCCTGGCGCCCGGCACGTTGACGATGGCGGCCGGGTTGGTGAACGAGCCGGGGTCCGGCTGCGGCGTCAGCGTGGGCAGCACGGGCGCGGCATTGACCGAGCGCAGCAGGGCGCTGGGCTCGGGCTGCAGGCTCTGTTGCTGCGCGCGAATGGCTTCGTAGCGCTCGGAAGAGACCTGGTTGGTCGCAGTCGCATCGCGCATCACCACGGGGCGCAGGAAGACCATCAGGTTGGTCTTGTTGCGCTTGCGGTTGGTGTTGCGGAACAGGTTGCCGACCACGGGGATGTCGCCCAGCAGAGGCACCCGGTCCTCGGCCTGGGAGTAGTTGTCGTCGATCAGGCCGCCGAGCACGACGATGTTGCCGTCCTCGACCAGCACGTTGGACTCGATGGAGCGCTTGTTGGTGGTCAGGCCGTTGGTGTCCTTGCGGGTGGACTCGTCCACCGAGGAGACTTCCTGGAACACGGCCAGCTTCACCGTGCCGTTCTCGTTGATCTGCGGGCGCACGCGCAGCATCAGACCCACGTCCTTGCGCTCCACCGTGGTGAAGGGGTTGACCGTGCCGCCCGTGGAGTTGCTGGCGTACGAGCCCGTGACCATGGGCACGTTCTGGCCTACGATGATGCGCGCCTCCTCGTTGTCCAGCGTCATCAGGTTGGGCGTGGACAGGATGTTGGCGTCACCGCTGTTTTGCAGGAAGTTGGCCAGAAAGCCCAGCGTGTCCTTGCCGTTGACGCGCTGCGTGAAGCCGAGGTTGGTGCCCCTCAGGCTGGTCAGCGTGTCGCCCGTGATGGCGCTGCCGTCGAGGCCTCCATCCTTGACCAGGCCGAGCAGGTTCAGGATGTTGGCGCCCGCCACATTGGAGTTCGTGCCCAGGGTGCCGATCACGCGGCCGTTGTTGCTGAGCATGGACGCGG
>NZ_JTKZ01000413.1:0-5827 GCF_000799035.1 Delftia sp. ZNC0008 | reverse complement strand
CCGCGTTGCAACGCGACCCGGTGCGCGCCACGCTGGCCCTGGTGGGCTCGCTGATCCTGATGTTCGTGATGGGCTACGGCATCAGCCTGGACGTGGAGGACCTGCGCTTTGCCGTGCTGGACCGCGACCAGACCACCATCAGCCGCAGCTATGCGATGAGCCTGTCGGGCTCGCGCTACTTCATCGAGCAGCCGCCGCTGACCGACTACGACGCACTGGACCGCCGCATGCGCAGCGGCGAGCTGACCCTGGCCATCGAGATCCCCCCGGGCTTTGCGCGCGATGTGCTGCGCGGCGGCTCCGTGCAGGTGGGCGCCTGGTTCGACGGCGCCATGCCCACGCGCGCCGAGACCGTGCGCGGCTACCTGCAGGGCATCCACCAGCACTGGCTGACCGAGCAGGCGCGCGAGCGCCTGGGCGTGGCGCCGGCCGGCCTCATCGACATCCAGACGCGCTTTCGCTACAACCCCGACGTGCGCAGCCTGCCGGCCATGGTGCCGGCCGTCATGCCCCTGCTGCTGCTGCTTTTGCCGGCCATGCTGACGGCGCTGGCCGTGGTGCGCGAGAAGGAAAGCGGCTCCATCACCAACCTCTACGTCACGCCGGTCACGCGCACCGAATTCCTGCTGGGCAAGCAACTGCCCTATGTGGTGCTGGCCATGCTGAACTTCCTGCTGATGTGCCTGATGGCCGTCACCCTGTTCGGCGTGCCCGTGACGGGCAGCTTTGCCACGCTGGCCCTGGCGGCGCTGATCTTCAGCGGCGCCTCCACGGGCTTCGGCCTGCTGGCCTCCACGCTGACGCGCAGCCAGATCGCCTCAATGTTCCTGGTGCTGATCGGCACGCTGATCCCCACCACGCAGTTCGCAGGCCTGGTCGACCCCGTGTCCTCGCTGGAGGGCGTGGGCCGCGCCATCGGCGAGGTCTATCCGGCCAGCCACATGATCGCCATCAGCCGCGGCGTGTTCAGCAAGGCGCTGGGATTTCGGGAGCTGGCCGGCTCGTTCGGGCCGCTGCTGCTGTCCGTGCCGGCGATCCTGGGCCTGGCAATTGCGCTGACCAGAAAGCAGGAGAGCTGACATGCGCACCCGCCTTTTCTCCAACATCTACCGGCTGGGCGTCAAGGAGCTGTGGAGCCTGTGGCGCGACCCCGTGCTGCTGGTGCTCATCGCCTATGTGTTCACGGTCTCCATCTACACGGCGGCCACGGCCATGCCCGAGAGCCTGCACAACGCGCCCATCGCCATCGTGGACGAGGACGGCTCGCCGCTGTCGCAGCGCATCGCGGGCGCCTTCTATCCGCCGCAGTTCGCGCCGCCGGCCATGATCGACCGCACGCAGATGGACCCGGGCATGGACTCGGGCACCTACACCTTCGTGCTCAACATCCCGCCCAACTTCCAGCGCGACGTGCTGGCGGGCCGCGCGCCCGAGCTGCAGCTGAACGTGGACGCCACGCGCATGAGCCAGGCCTTCACGGGCAACAGCTATGTGCAGCAGATCGTCTCGGCCGAGGTCAGCGAGTTCGTGCGGCGCTTTCGGGGCGCCACCGCCCTGCCCGTGGACCTGGTGGTGCGCGCGCGCTTCAATCCCGCGCTGGACAAGGTCTGGTTCGGCGGGCTGATGCAGATCATCAACAACGTGACCATGCTGTCCATCATCCTCACGGGCGCGGCGCTGATCCGCGAGCGCGAGCACGGCACGGTGGAGCACCTGCTGGTCATGCCGGTGACACCGACCGAGATCATGCTGGCCAAGATATGGTCCATGGGACTGGTCGTGCTGGTCACCGCCTTTGCCTCGCTCAACCTCGTGGTGCGCGGCGCCCTGGGCGTTCCCATCGAAGGCTCTCAGCCGCTGTTCCTGGCAGGGGCCGCGCTGTGCCTGTTCGCCACAACGTCGCTGGGGATCTTCCTTGCCACACTGGCGCGCAACATGCCACAGTTCGGCATGCTGCTGGTGCTCGTGCTGCTGCCGCTGCAGCTGCTGTCGGGCGCCATGACGCCGCGCGAAAGCATGCCGCAGCTGGTGCAGACCATCATGCTGGCCGCGCCGACCACCCACTTTGTCGAGCTGTCGCAGGCCATCCTCTACCGCGGAGCGGGGCTGGACGTGGTCTGGAAGCCCTTTCTCGCACTGGCCGCCATCGGCTCCGTGCTGTTCGCCCTCACGCTCGCCCGCTTTCGCAAGACCATCGGCCAGATGGCCTGAGTTTCGTTCCGCCACCAAGGCATCTTTCCACGTCAACCAGCAAGGAGTTCCATATGAGCGCACAGACCATTCCCCTCCATCTGCTCAAGGCCCAGCTCGAACTGCAGCTGCACCTGAGCCGGCTGCTGCAGGAAAGCGGCCAGCAATGGCTGGAGCATGCCGCACGCAACGGCCCCGAGCGCATCGCCGAGACCGGCAACGAGATCGAGGGCGTGCAGCAGACCAGCAGCTGGCAGGAGCTGGCCACCCTGCCCGCCCAAGCCTTCTGGCGCCACGCCCACCTGCGCATGGGCCATGCCCAGGCCCTGGCCCAGACCGCCATGGCCAGCCAGATGACCCTGGCCCAGGGCGTGCAGCAGGCCGTGCACGACTGGCAGCAGCAGGTGGCAGCCACGCTGAGCGGCGGCGCCCAGGGCGCGGCCGACACTGCCGTGCCCTGGAGCGACCTGCTGGCGCGCTGGACCTCGGCCGTGCAGTCCATGGCCCAGTCCGTGACCCCATCCGTCACCCCGCCCGACCATGCGGCGCAGCAGCCCATTGCAGCGGCTGCCGCCGAAACGGCCCGGGACGCTGCCGCCCACGGCTGAAGAGCCCAGGGGCTGACACAAGCCGCACGGTCCCGCAGGCGCGGGGCCGTTTGGCGGCCATTCACACGCAATCTGCAAGCAGGGGGCAGGACATGCCCGTTAAAGGAGTGGGCCAGATGAACGAGCACCTCGATAGCCACGGCACCGTGGACGTGGGGGCACTGTGGGGCGATCCGCTGAAGCTGCCCCAGGCAGCTGCACAGTACGCCACCGATGCCTGGCAGCGCACGCTGCTGTATGCCGACATCCGGCGCCAGCGCGGCAACCAGTACCGCGCCCACCTGGCCGAGGAAGTGCCCAATGTGCTGAGCTTCCAGGCCGAGATCGTGATGTCCGGCCTGGAGCTGCCGCGTCCCGTCAACTACGGGCTGGCACGCATCGCGCCCATGGAGGGCACGGTCATCGACCCGGCCAAGCGCCCCTTCATCGTCGTCGATCCGCGCGCGGGCCACGGCCCGGGCATCGGCGGCTTCAAGCCCGACAGCGAGATCGGCGCCGCCCTCAAGGCCGGCCATCCCTGCTACTTCGTGGGCTTCCTGCCCGACCCCGTGCCCGGCCAGACCGTCGAGGACGTGATGCGCGCCGAGGCCGAATTCGTGCGCAAGGTCGCCGAGCTTCACCCCGAGAGCCGGGGCAAGCCCGCCGTCATCGGCAACTGCCAGGCCGGCTGGCAGATCCTCATGACGGCCGCCGTCTGGCCCGAGCTGTTCGGGCCCATCATCGTGGCCGGCGCGCCGCTGTCGTACTGGGCCGGCGACAACCCCATGCGCTACGGCGGCGGCCTCATGGGCGGCAGCTGGGTGACGGCACTGACCAGCGACCTGGGTGCGGGCCGCTTCGACGGCGCCTGGCTGGTGCAGAACTTCGAGAACCTCAACCCCGCCAACACGCTGTGGGAAAAGCAGTACCAGGTCTATGCCGACGTGGACACCGAGGGGCCGCGCTACCTGGGCTTCGAGAAGTACTGGGGCGGCCATGTCTTCCTCGAAGGCCGCGAGATGCAGTACATCGTGGACAACCTGTTCATCGGCAACCGGCTGGCCACGGCCGAGCTGACGACCTCGGACGGCGTGCGCATCGACCTGCGCAACATCCGCTCGCCCATCGTGGTGTTCTGCTCGCATGGCGACAACATCACGCCGCCGGGCCAGGCCCTGGGCTGGATCACCGACCTGTACCGTGATGACGAGGACATCGCCGCCCACGACCAGACCATCGTCTTCGCCACGCACGACAGCATCGGCCACCTGGGCATCTTTGTCTCGGGCGCCGTGGGCCGCAAGGAGCACCGCGAGTTCGCGGCGCACATCGACATCATCGACCTGCTGCCCGCCGGCATCTACCGCGCCGAGATCGCCGACCGCCCGGCCGGCGTGCCGCCGCAGGAGCTGACCGACGCGGCCTACCTGATGAAGATCCGCCGCAGCGACCTGGCCGAGGTGCGCGACATCGTCCGGCCCGACCCCGAAAGCGAGCGCCACTTTGCCGCCGCCGCCCGCGTCTCCGAAATCAACCTCGCCCTGTACCGCAACACCGTGCAGCCCTGGGTGCAGGCCCTGTCCACGCCGTTGTCGGCGCGCTGGCTGCAGGCCATGCATCCGCTGCGCGTGGGCTATGAATACTGGTCGGACTCCCACCCGCTGGCCCCTGCCGTGGCCCAGGCCGCCGAGCAGGCGCGCGAGGACCGCCACCCCGTCGAGCCCGACAACCCCTTCCTGAAGGCGCAGCAGGCCATGTCGCAGGCCGTGGTGCATATGCTGGACACCTACCGCGACCAGCGCGACGCCATGCAGGCGCGGCTGTTCCACGCCATCTATGGCTCGCCCCTGGTGCAGGCCCTGGCCGGCCAAAGCCGCCAGGACGACGGCCCGCCGCGCCCGCACCCGGGCGAATCGCCCGAGCACTGCCAGTACATGTGCCAGGAGCTGGCGCGGCTGCACGAAAGCGTGGCCCAGGGCGGGCTGTACGAGGCCGTCATCCGCGCCCTGTTCCACGTGCTGCGCGCCCGTGGCGAGGCCGATGAGCGCCACTTCCGCCACGCCTGGCGGCTGCTGCAGGACCACCTGGGCGGCGTGCCGCCCGACATGGCGCAGTTCCGCCGCATCGTGCGCCGCCAGGCCCTGCTGATGCAGCGCGAGCCCGACGCCGCCATGGCCGCCATCACCCAGTTGCTGGCCGCCTCGCCGGCGGCCGACATCCGCTGGGGCATGACCACGGTGGACGAGCTGGCCAACCAGGGCGGCAATCTCAGCGATGCCGAGCACCAGCGCCTGCTGCAGGCCATGGCGCATTTCGTGCAGGCGCTGGAGGTGGCGCAGGCCAGGGAGGCCCCCCAGGAAGCGGCCCCACCCGAAGCCCCGGCCGCCAGGCCCACCCCGCGCGCACCGGCCAGCCGCGCGCACACAGGTACCCGAAAGAAGCGATGAACCTCTCCCCTGCCTCCGATGCGGCCCTGCCGCCCGAAGACCTGGCCCTGCTGCGCAACCACAGCTTCGACGAGCTGGACGTGGGCGACAGCGCCAGCCTGGAACGCACGCTGAGCACCCAGGACCTGCGCCTGTTTGCCGCCCTGTCGGGCGCGGCCGTGGCCGACGGCGCTGGTGCCGGTGCCGCTGCCGGTGCTGGCACGGTTGCCGGCGCCGACGATGACGACACCGCCCTGATCGCCCACGGCATGTGGGGCGGCATGCTGCTGGCCTCGGTGCTGGGCACGCGCCTGCCCGGCCCCGGCACCACCCTGGTCGGCCAGACGCTGCGCTTTCTGGCGCCGCTGGCCGCAGGCGACCGGCTGACCGTGCGCGTGGAGGTGCTGGCCAAGCAGGCCGAGCAGCGCCAGGTCACGCTGGCCGTGGCCTGCACCAACCAGCATGGCGCCGCCGTGATCGAGGGCCAGGCCACCGTGCATGCGCCGGCCCGCCACATCGAGCGCCAGCGCACCAGCCTGCCCGAGATCCGGCTGGAGGCCGGTGGACGCGACGGCCTGCAGCGCCTGCTGGCCCATGTGGCCGGCCTGCCGCCCATCCACGCGG
>NZ_JTKZ01000096.1:0-2292 GCF_000799035.1 Delftia sp. ZNC0008 | reverse complement strand
GTCCAACCACCACGCCCATGCCATGACGCATGTGGCTGAGCCGATCATCGAAATCCTGAGCGCCTACGGCCAGCGCAACGGCAACACGTTTGCCCTGTACGGCGGCCTGTACGCCATGGGCTGCGCCCTGGCCAGCATCGGCGCGAACCTGGAGCCCGGCGTGGATCTGCGTCAGCAGCTCGAACCGATGCTCGCCGGCTACCAGGCGATGCGCGAGTCCCAGGTCAAGGCAGAGGCTCACTGATCGCCATGTCGAATCCCGAGAAGCTCAACCTCTCGCAGATCTGCGCGGCCTTCGCCCCAGTGCTGCAACTCAACGCGGCAAACCTTGCAGCCCTGGGCGTGCCCTTTGAAAAGGACCGCAACGCTGTGCTGATGAACGCCCGCGACCTGCCGCGCCTGGCCGATGCCCTGATCGACCAGCTCTATGCCAAGCGCGAGGAATTCCTTGCCGGGCCCACGCCGCGCGCGCCAGCGATCCGTGCGCCCGCAATCCAGCACCTGCCGGCCGACGACACCGAAGGCGGCGCGATATAGCCGACCCTCCCCTGCTCTCCCTCAAAGCCCACCACCTGGTGGGCATTTTTTTGCCTCAACCAGATAGGAGCACCCAGTGAGCAAGCTCATCAATCCCACCCTCAAATCCAGGCGCCAGGCCTTCGCCGACTTCCTGGCAAACAGCGCGCCCTTCCTGGGCGAGGAAGCCACCGAGGCCCTGAACGACCTGGTGCACGCCACCACGGAAACGGGCAAAGCTGGTTCGCTGACTCTGACCATCAAGATGAAGCCGATCGGCGGCAAGGCCGGCCAGATGGAGCTGGACACCGACGTGAAGACGAAGCTGCCCGCGCCCACCAAGGGCCGAACCATCCTCTTCACCACCCCCGACAACAACCTGCAGCGCAGCGATCCACGCCAGCAAACGCTGGATGGCGTGCGCGACGTGTCGCAGGAATCCATTGCCCAGAAGGAGCTGCGCCAAACCGCCGCAGCCCCTGAGCAGCAGCCCGGCCTGCGCGTCGTCGGCTGACTCCCATTTCCTCAACCCAGTCCCTCAAGGAGAACCCCGTGGACCTGCAAGACACCAAGACCGAAACCGCCAGCCGTGAAATCCAGGCAGCCAGCCATCAAGCCGTGCGCTTTGTCGGCGCCGGCGCACCCATCGTGCTGCTCCCCGAAGGCTTCACCGCTGAAGACCTCAGCCACACGCTCGCGGCCCCGACTCGCAAGAAGGGCACGGTGCAGTTGAACGATGCCGAATCGTTTATCGCCGTGGTCAACGACCAGAAGGGTGAATCCACTCGTCTGTTCAGCACCATCGACCCGCCCACCTTCACTGCCGTGTTCAATCACATCGCGTTCGGCAGTGGCTGGGGCGATCACCAAGCTCGCTACAACGCTCCCCTCTCGCCGGAGTGGAAGGCGTGGACAGGCATGGATGGCAAGAAGGTGGGCCAGGTCGAGCTCGCGCAGTTCATCGAGAGCAACCTGGTCGATGTCGTCTACATCGCAGCCGACCCTGCCACGCGCGAACCTGGCAGCCCGGACGGCTCTACATTGCTGGAGGTGTGCCGCACGCTGGAAGCCAAGAAGAAGGTGGACTTCAAGAGCAGCGTACGCCTTTCGGACGGCTCGACCCAGTTCACCTACGACGAAGACGTGCAGGGCAGCGCGCGCCAGGGCCAACTTCAGGTGCCCGAGCAGTTCAGCCTGGGCATTCCCGTCTTCGAGAACGGTGACAAGTGGCGTGTGGATGTGCGCTTCCGCTACCGCATCGACGGCGGCAACCTCGTCATGTGGTTGGAGCTGGTCCGTCCGCACAAGGTGGTTGAGCAGGCCGTGAAGGACCTGCGCGAAAAGATCGCCGCCGCCACCGAGCTGCAGATCCTCAACGGCGCGCCGAACACCGCGCGCAACTGATTGCGGGGGCGCCTATCTTGGGCGCCCTTTGCGAACTCCCCCGTCATGGCCACACCACCTGAAAAGGTCTGCACCACCTGCGGCGAGCCATGGCCCGCCGACGTGGGCTCCTTTCGCGCCCTGGTCAAAAGCCCCGACGGGCTGGCCGACCAGTGCAACGCCTGCGTGTGTGACAAGTACCGCCGCTATCGCATCCGCAACCCCTCCCGTCCGCGCGCCACCGACATGCTCGCCAGCATCTGGATGCGGCCGGTGGCCTCAGCCCCAACTGCATGAACCAAGACACCAAACACCAGCCCACACGCGCCGAGCGCGATCTGCCAGCCGCGCGCCGCGCCGCCGAACGTGCCCGCGCCATCTGGTGGGACGAGC
>NZ_JTKZ01000349.1:0-1215 GCF_000799035.1 Delftia sp. ZNC0008 | reverse complement strand
CGTGCCAGTCGCCTTCCAGCGCGGCACAGCCCAGCTCCGGCCCGGGGTGGAAGCTGCGCAGCACGCCTGGCGGCATCAGGCCCACGCCCAGGCCTTCGCGCACCAGGGCCAGCATGGTGTCGAAGCCACTGACCGTGAAATCATTGCGGAACACCCTGCCCCGGCTGTGATGGGCACGGCGCAGGGCATTCAGGATGGCCGAGCCCCGGCCCAGGCTGACGATGCGGCACTCCAGCAGCCGGTCCAGCTCCACGGGCTGGTCGCCGAAGCTGAAATGCCTGCGGCTGTAGACCAGCACCAGGCTGTCGCGCCGGTAGTCGGCGCGCGGCAGGTCCACGAATCCGCTGGTTTTCTCGAAGATGCCGATGTCGATGACCTTGTCGCGCAGCAGTTGCTGGACGATGCGGCTGTTTTCTTCCATCACCTGCAGCGTGATGTGGGGATAGCGGCGCTGGGTGGCCGCGATGTCGGCGGCCAGGAACTGCAGGATGGCCGACTTGGGCGCGCCGATGATGATGCGGCCGTCACGGCCGCGGCCCAGGGCCTGGGCATCGCCCTCCAGGCGATCGACCAGGTTGCCGATCTGCCGGATATGGGCCAGCAGCTTGAGGCCGGGATCGGTGGCCTGCACGCCATGGGGCTGTCGCTTGAACAGGCGCGTGCCGAGCTGGGCCTCCAGATCACTGAGCCGCCGCGAGGCCGCCGCCACCGCCAGCTGTAGCCGGTCGGCAGCGCGCGAGATGCTGCCCTCCTCGGCAATGGCCAGCACGAGCTGCACGGTGGTGGAGTCGATCTTCATCATGGCGGCGGCCCTCTCGTCTGGCTTCTCGTCTGGCTGGAGGGCGACGATTGTGCCGCAGCGCCCCGCTGCGTCCCACCGGCCCTTTCGTCAGGCTTTGCGCAGAGCCTTGGCCTGGCGGGCCAGCGCCGTGATGCGGCTCCAGTCGCCCTGCTCCAGCGCATCCGTGGGCACCAGCCAGGAGCCACCCACGCAGACCACATTCTTCAGGGCCAGGAACTCCTGGGCATTGGCTGGCGACACGCCGCCCGTGGGGCAAAAGCGCACATCGCCGAACGGACCCTGCCAGGCCTTGAGCATGGCCGTGCCGCCCGCCTGCACGGCGGGGAAGAATTTGAGCTCGTTGAAGCCGTCGGCCTGGGCGGCCATGATCTCGCCGCTGGTGGCCACGCCGGGCAGCAGCGGCAGCTACGCGG
>NZ_JTKZ01000448.1:0-1382 GCF_000799035.1 Delftia sp. ZNC0008 | reverse complement strand
CCGCGTCGACTGGGTCTGGATCGAGCCTTCGGGCCAGGTGGTGATCGGCGTTTCGCAGTGCGAGGTCGGCCAGGGCATCTACACAGGCCTGCCCCAGGTGATGGCCGATGAACTGGATGCCGACTGGGCCAGCGTGACCGTGCGCTTCGTCACGGGGCGCGACGCCTATCGCAACGATGCGGGCGAGATGCCGTTCCAGCAGTTCGTGGGTGCCTCCATGTCCATGAACTATTTCTATGAACGCATGCGCCTGGCCGGCGCCCAGGCGCGCGATGTGCTGCTGCGCGCCGGCGCAAGCCGCCTGGGTGTGCGTGCCTCCCAGTGCATGACGCGTGCCGGCCGCGTGCTGCACCCCGCGACGGGCCGCAGCGTGGGCTATGGCGAGATCGTGGCCGATGCCTCCAGGCTGCCCCTGGCCGCGCGGCCGCGCATGAAGTCGGCTTCCGAGCAGGGCCTGATCGGCCGCAACCTGCGCCGTGTGGATACGCCTTCCAAGGTCGACGGCAGCGCGGTGTTCGGCATCGATGTCGAGGTGCCCGGCATGCTGATCGGCGCCGTGCGCATGGCGCCCAGCGTGACGGGGCGCATCGTGCGCATCCGCAACGAGGCAGAGGTGCGCGCGCGCCCCGGCGTGCATGCCGTCGTGCGCACCACGCAGTGGCCCGACCCCGAGCCCAGCACCGTGGTCGTGGTGGCCGACTCGTACTGGATTGCCAAGCAGGCTGCCGATGCGCTGGACATCGAATTCGACGCCGGCGCGGCGGCCGGCGTGGACAGCGAGCGCATCCATGCGCAGTTCGTCGCAGGCTTGTCGAACGACAAGGCCGTCGTGGCCCGCAGTCTGGGCAAGCCGCGTGAAGTGCTGGCGGCCGGCAAGACCATCACGGCCGACTACCACTCGCCCTACATCACGCACGCCACCATGGAGCCGCTGGCCGCCACCGTGCATGTGCGCGACGGCGAGGTCGAGACCTGGGGGCCCTACCAGGGCCAGGACTTCCTGCGCGGCGAACTCGGCAAGGCCTGCGGCGTGCCTGCAGACAAGGTGATCGTGCACACCACGTTCCTGGGCGGCAGCTTCGGGCGCAAGTACATGCCCGACTTCGCCCTGCATGCGGCGGCGGCGTCCAAGGCCGTGGGCCGGCCCGTCAAGGTCATCCGCTCGCGCGAGGACGATATACGGCATTCCTACTACCGGCCCGGCGCATCGGGGCGCTTGAGCGCCGTGCTCGGCGCCGACGGCCTGCCGGCCGCGCTGCATGCGCGCATCTCGGGACAGTCGCTGTACGGGGCCATCAACCCCAAGAAGATGGCCAATGCCGGCGGCTGGGACGAGACCATGGTCGAGTCCATCTACGACCTGATCTACGGCGTGCCCAACC
>NZ_JTKZ01000773.1:0-6523 GCF_000799035.1 Delftia sp. ZNC0008 | reverse complement strand
AAACGGGTTCGAACCGTCGACCTCAACCTTGGCAAGGTTGCGCTCTACCAACTGAGCTATTCCCGCGTTTCTATCGAAGCCTGACATTCTACAACGTCGTTTGCTGCGATGGGATGAATTGTAGCGTAGTTCTTGGAGGGTTCAGGAAAAACGCTACATTTTTTCATCTTCAGTGCTTGACTGCAGGCTCCACAGCCTTGGTTTCCGCCGGGGCCACGGCGGCGGCCTCCTCGTCGGACAGAGGCTCTGGCACACGTTCCAGCGCCACCTTGAGGACCTGGTCGATCCACTTGACGGGAATGATTTCCAGGCCGCTCTTGACGTTGTCGGGGATCTCCTGGAGGTCCTTGACGTTCTCTTCGGGAATCAGCACCGTCTTGATGCCGCCACGCAGGGCCGCCAGCAGCTTT
Source organism: Delftia sp. ZNC0008 (assembly GCF_000799035.1). NCBI lineage: Bacteria > Pseudomonadati > Pseudomonadota > Betaproteobacteria > Burkholderiales > Comamonadaceae > Delftia > Delftia sp. ZNC0008. Next base: position 6,113 of record NZ_JTKZ01000773.1, on the reverse strand, counting down.
TCCTTGAGGCCGCCGATGGCGGTGACCTCACCGCGCAGCGTGATTTCACCAGTCATGGCGACATCGGCACGCACCGGGATACCCGTCAGCGCAGAGACGAAGGCCGTCGTCATGGCCGCACCCGCGCTGGGGCCGTCCTTGGGGGTGGCGCCATCGGGCACGTGCACGTGGATGTCCTTCTTCTCGAAGGCCTCGTCCTTGATGCCCAGCATGCGCGAGCGGCTGCGCACCACGGTGCGCGCGGCTTCGACCGATTCCTTCATCACGTCGCCCAGCGAGCCGGTGCGCGAGATCACGCCCTTGCCGGGCATGATGGCGGCCTCGATGGTCAGCAGATCGCCGCCGACCTCGGTCCAGGCAAGACCCACGACCTGGCCGATCTGGTTGTTCAGTTCGGCACGGCCATAGGTGTACTTGCGAACACCCAGGTAGTCAGGCAGGTTGTCGGCAGTGACGACGACGGTGGGCTCCAGCTTCTTGAGCTGCAGGCCCTTGACGACCTTGCGGCAGATCTTGGACAGCTCGCGTTCCAGCGAACGCACGCCGGCCTCTCGCGTGTAGTAGCGCACGATGTCGCGGATGGCGGATTCCTCCACCCGCATCTCGCCTTCCTTCACACCGTTGTTGGTGATCTGCTTGGGCAGCAGGTAGCGGATGGCGATGTTGACCTTTTCGTCCTCGGTGTAACCCGACAGGCGGATCACTTCCATGCGGTCCAGCAGCGCGGGCGGGATGTTCATGGAGTTGGAGGTCGCCACGAACATCACGTCGCTGAGGTCGAAGTCCACTTCGACGTAGTGATCGCCGAAGGTGTGGTTCTGCTCGGGGTCCAGCACTTCCAGCAGGGCGCTCGACGGATCGCCACGGAAGTCCATGCCGAGCTTGTCGATTTCGTCCAGGAGGAACAGCGGGTTGCGCGTGCCGACCTTGTCCAGGCTTTGCAGCACCTTGCCCGGCATGGCGCCGATGTAGGTGCGGCGGTGGCCGCGGATTTCCGCCTCGTCACGCATGCCGCCCAGCGCCATGCGGACGTACTTGCGGCCCGTGGCCTTGGCGATGGACTGGCCCAGCGAGGTCTTGCCCACGCCCGGAGGTCCGACCAGGCACAGGATGGGCGCCTTGACCTTGTCCACGCGTTGCTGCACGGCAAGATATTCAAGGATGCGGTCCTTGACCTTTTCAAGGCCGAAGTGGTCGGCATTGAGCACCTCCTCGGCATTGGCCAGGTCGTGCTTGATCTTGGTCTTCTTGCTCCAGGGCAGGCCCGTGAGCACATCGATGTAGTTGCGCACCACGGTGGCTTCGGCCGACATGGGCGACATGAGCTTGAGCTTCTTGAGCTCGGCCTCGGCCTTCTTGCGCGCCTCGGCAGGCATGCGAGCGAGCTTGATCTTCTTTTCGATCTCTTCGATGTCGGCGCCGTCCTCGCCCTCGCCCAGCTCCTTCTGGATGGCCTTGACCTGCTCGTTCAAATAGAAGTCGCGCTGGTTCTTTTCCATCTGGCGCTTGACGCGACCACGGATGCGCTTGTCGACATTGAGGATGTCGACCTCCCGGTCCAGCTGCTCGAACAGGTTTTCCAGGCGCTCCTTGATGTCCACCAGGTCGAGCACGGCCTGCTTGTTCTCGAGCTTGAGCGGCAGGTGCGCGGCGATGGTGTCGGCCAGGCGGCCGGCATCGTCGATGCTGGCGATGGAGGTGAGGATCTCGGGCGGGATCTTCTTGTTGAGCTTGACGTACTGGTCGAACTGCTGCGTCACGGCGCGGCGCAGGGCTTCGATCTCGCTGGGCTTGTGGGTTTCGGCCTCGGGCGCCACGGGCACGACGGAGCCCACGAAGTGGGTCTCTTCATCCATGACCTGCTTGACCAGCGCGCGCTGCTGGCCTTCGACCAGCACCTTGACCGTGCCGTCGGGCAGCTTGAGCATCTGCAAGATGGTGGAGACGCAGCCGACGTCGAACATGTCGGCCGCCGTGGGCTCGTCCTTGGAGGCGGTCTTCTGGGCCACCAGCATGATGCGGCGGTCGCCCTCCATGGCCAGCTCCAGCGCCTTGATGCTCTTGGCGCGGCCCACGAACAGCGGGATCACCATGTGGGGGAACACGACCACATCGCGCAGCGGCAGCAGCGCCAGGTCTAGGGGGGTGGAAGGCAAAGGGGTATGTCCTGACATGGGAATCCTCGGTTTGTCAGCGGAAGATGGTCCGCCCACCGGTGTATTTCAACCCCGCAGCCCGAAAGGATTTCGGGCCACAGGGACTTGCGCTGCCGGACCTTTGCAGGCAGCGGCGCATCAGGCTTTCTTGGCCGCCTCGCGGTAAACCAGCAGCGGTGCTTTTCCGTCTTCGATGGTGGACTCGTCCACCACCACCTTCTCGACATTGTCGGCATTGGGCAGTTCGTACATGGTGCCGATCAGCGATTGCTCCAGGATGGAGCGCAGGCCACGCGCACCCGTCTTGCGCGCCAGCGCCTTGCGGGCGATGGCCTTGAGCGCGGCGGGCCGGATCTCCAGCTCCACGCCTTCCATGGCCAGCAGCTTGCTGTACTGCTTGACCAGGGCGTTCTTGGGCTCGGTCAGGATCTGCACCAGGGCGTCTTCACCCAGTTCGGCCAGGGCCGTGACCACGGGCATGCGGCCGACCAGCTCGGGGATGATGCCGAACTTGATCAGGTCTTCAGGCTCGATCTCCTGGAACACTTCCGAGATGGAGCGCTGCTTCTTGCTCTTGACCGTGGCGCCAAAGCCGATGCCCGACGCCTCGGTACGGTTCTCGATGACCTTCTCCAGGCCCGCGAACGCGCCACCGCAGATGAACAGGATGTTGGTCGTGTCGATCTGCAGGAAGTCCTGGTTCGGATGCTTGCGGCCACCTTGCGGGGGCACGCTGGCCATGGTGCCTTCGATGAGCTTGAGCAGGGCCTGCTGCACGCCCTCGCCCGACACGTCACGCGTGATGCTGGGGTTGTCGGACTTGCGCGAGATCTTGTCGATCTCGTCGATGTAGACGATGCCGCGCTGCGCACGCTCGACGTCGTATTCGCAGCTTTGCAGCAGCTTCTGGATGATGTTCTCGACGTCCTCGCCCACGTAGCCGGCCTCGGTCAGCGTGGTGGCATCGGCCATGACGAAGGGAACGTTGAGCATGCGCGCCAGCGTCTGCGCCAGCAGCGTCTTGCCGGAGCCCGTGGGACCGATGAGCAGGATGTTGCTCTTGGCCAGCTCAATCTCGTCCTTGCCGGCCTTGTCCTTGTGACGCAGGCGCTTGTAGTGGTTGTATACGGCGACAGCCAGCGTGCGCTTGGGCAGGTCCTGGCCGATCACGTAGTTGTCCAGGTTGGCCTTGATTTCGGCGGGCGTGGGCAGGTCGCCTCGGCCGTCCTTGGCCTCGGTGCTGGGCTGCTCGTCGCGGATGATCTCGTTGCAGAGATCGATGCACTCGTCGCAGATAAAGACTGACGGACCCGCGATCAGCTTCTTGACCTCATGCTGGCTCTTGCCGCAGAAGGTGCAATAAAGGTTTTTTTCGCTGGAGGAGCCTTTTTTCTCGGCCATGGGGTCGGTGCCTTGTTACAGAAATATGGAAAAGGATGATAACCAAATGGAAAGCGGCGTTTTCCGTAGGGGGAAAACGCCGCCCATTCTCATACAGCCTCCGGGCTTCAGGAGCGCTTGTTGATCACCTGATCGACCAGGCCGTAGTCCTTGGCTTCGTCGGCGGACAGGAAGTAGTCGCGCTCGGTGTCGTGCTGGATCTTTTCCAGCGGTTGGCCCGTGCGCTCGGCCAGGATCTTGTTCAGGCGCTCGCGGGTCTTGAGGATCTCGCGGGCGTGGATCTCGATCTCGGTGGCCTGGCCCTGCATGCCGCCCAGCGGCTGGTGGATCATGACCTGGGAATTGGGCAGCGCAAAGCGCTTGCCCTTGGTGCCAGCGGCCAGCAGGAAGGCACCCATGCTGGCTGCAATGCCGGTGCACAGCGTGGACACATCGGGCTTGATGAAGTTCATCGTGTCGAAGATGGCCAGGCCGGCGCTTACGGAGCCGCCGGGGCTGTTGATGTAGAACGAAATGTCCTTGTCGGGGTTTTCGCTTTCAAGGAACAGCAGCTGGGCCACGACGAGGTTGGCCGTCTGGTCATTGACAGGGCCCACCAGGAAGATCACCCGGTCCTTGAGCAGGCGCGAGTAGATGTCGTACGACCGCTCTCCGCGGCCGGACTGTTCGATGACCATTGGGATCATGCCCAAACCCTGAGTTTCCAATGCGCTCATGTTTTCTCCAGTACTAGGGGGCTACTTTAGCCGTATCCGGAAAGAAAATGGGGCTTGTGCGCCAAAGCACAAGCCCCGCAGATGCCAACCCGCCCGCCGATCTCACGAAGCGGCAGGCAGGCGGTGCTCAAACCCTCAGGCCTGGCCCATCAGTTCGTCGAAGGACACGGCCTTGTCGGAGACCTTGGCCTTGCCCAGCACGAACTCGGTCACGTTGTTTTCGATGACAACGGCTTCGACTTCAGCCAGGCGTTGGCGGTCGCCGAAGTACCAGCGTGCCACGTCTTCGGGCTTTTCGTAGCTGGCGGCCAGCTCTTCCACGTGGGCCTTGATCTGCTCGGGGGTGGCGTGCAGCTCGTTGGCGCGCACCAGCTCGGCCACCACCAGGCCCAGGCGCACGCGGCGCTCGGCTTGGGGCAGGAACACGTCTTCAGGGATCTCGGCCTTGTCGGCGTCCTTGATGCCGCGCTGCTGCAGCTCGGCGCGAGCGCCTTCCAGCAGACGGGCGACTTCAGCCTGCACCGAGGCCTTGGGCAGTTCCAGCTCGGCCTTGGACACCAGCGCGTCCATCACGGCCTGCTTGTTGCGGCCCTGGACGCGGAACTTGACTTCACGCTCCAGGTTCTTCTTGATGTCGGCGCGCAGGCCTTCGACCGTGCCTTCAGCCACGCCCAGGGCCTTGGCAAAAGCCTCGTCCACTTCGGGCAGGTTGGCGGCCTCGATCTTCTTGACCGTCACCAGGAAGTCGGCGGTCTTGCCGGCCACGTCCTTGCCGTGGTAGTCAGCGGGGAAAGCCAGGGGGAAGGTCTTGGACTCGCCGGCCTTCATGCCGCGCACTGCGTCTTCGAATTCCTTGAGCATCTGGCCTTCGCCGACCAGGAACTGGAAGTCTTCAGCCTTGCCACCGGAGAAGGTCTCGCCGTCGATCTTGCCTTCGAAGTCCACGGTCACGCGGTCGCCGTCCACGGCCACATCGGCCTGGGCGCGCTGCGCGAAGGTGCGGCGCTGCTTGCGCAGAATGTCCACGGTCTTGTCGATGGCGGCGTCGTCCACTTCGGCCGTCAGCTTCTCGACTTCGGCCGAGGTCAGGTCACCGATCTTGACTTCAGGCATCACTTCGAAGATGGCTTCGAACTGGGCCTCGCCCTCGGGAGCGCCTTCCTTTTCGGAGATGCGGGGCTGGCCAGCCACGCGCAGCTTGGCTTCGTTGACGGCCTGTGCAAAAGCCTCGCCAACCTTGTCGTTGAGCACTTCGTACTGCACCGAGTAGCCATAACGCTGGGCCACCACGCTCATCGGCACCTTGCCGGGACGGAAGCCGTCCATCTTCACGGTGCGCGCCACTTGCTTGAGGCGGTTCTCGACTTCGCTCTGGATGGAGTTCAGGGGCAGGCTCAGCGTGATCTTGCGCTCGAGCTTTTCAAGGGTTTCAACAGTAACGGCCATGTTTGTTCCTATGAGGGATTGGACCGTGCCGGCTGCTGTACAGCCCGCACCGTATTGCGCAAAAGTCACGGTGCAACGCGAGCCAAAGCCAGTCGGCCGCGCGGCACCTCAGATTTCAAGGGCTTACATCACATGCGCCTGGCCGCTGGGGACCGCACATGGTTCGCTCAACCCGTGATGTAAGCGAAGCCGGACATTATAAACGAGGCGGTTTTAACCTCCGGACGCGCGCTCTTGCAGGGGAATCCCGCAATCCGCCTGGCCAATGCGCCTCCTCTGCAGGAAGCGGGCTTGAGCAGTGTTCGCCGCAGTTGAGCGGCGTTGGTGCGTGGTGCGCGGGGGGCGGGGCGACTCTCTTGAAAAATCAACTACTTACGCTGATTTTGCGGGAATC
>NZ_JTKZ01000680.1:0-2133 GCF_000799035.1 Delftia sp. ZNC0008 | reverse complement strand
CCACATCGCTCCACGGCGTCGATGCATCCAGCACCGCGTCGTCGGCCGACGCAAGCGCCGCAGGCGGCGCCCAGTGCGGGCTGTCCGACCGCCACAGCTGCGCCTGGCGCAGTTGCACCGCTTCGCCTGCGGCGGGGCCACGCAGCCCGAACGCCCCCGCCAGCAGCATCGCCAGCGCCACCAGTCCCGCCGAAACCAGCAAGACCCTCCCCCGCAGCAGCGGCTGCGTCATCTGCCCACCGTGGCGGCGCTCATTGCCGCCCCTCGGCCAGCCAGCCGCGCTGCAAGGCCACATGCATCATCTGGGTGCGGCTGGACACCTGCAGCTTGCCGTAGATGCGCCGCACGAAGGTGCGCACCGTGTGGCGCGACACGCCCAGCTGGCGTGCCACCTCGTCCAGCGTATGGCCGCGCGCCACCAGGCGCAGCACTTCCAGCTCGCGCGCAGACAGCGCCTGCGCGGCGGCCTGCGGCTCCACAGGCCGTTCCAGCCCTGCCACCGCCCCGGCCCGCTGCTGGCGCAGCAGCAGCTTGCGCGCCACCATGGGATTGATGGGGCTGCCGCCCGCGTGCAGGCTGCGCACTTCCTCCAGCACCGCGTCGGCGGCCAGGTCCTTGAGCAGATAGCCCATGGCGCCGGCCTCGATGGCGGCCAGCACATGCTGCTCGTCGCCAAAGATGGTGCTGACCATCACCGCCGCCCCGGCATGGCGGGCACGCACGGCAGCAATCACCTCCAGGCCGCTGCCGTCGGGCAGGCCCAGGTCCACCAGCATCACGTCCATGGCACCGGCCCCATCGGCGCGGCCGAGCTGGTGCAGGGCCTCCGCGCGGCTGGCTGCCGCCCAGCACAGGACCATGTCCTTCGCAGCATTGATCACGCCCACCAGAGCGTGGCGACAGGCGGCGTCGTCCTCCACCACGGCCACGCGGATGGGTGTGGCGCCACCCGTCGCGGCGGCAGAGGAAGGGTCTGTGTGCGTGTCCATGGAGGTGGAGTGCGTGGCGAGGGCCGCATGTTCACATGGAACAAGACCGCTGTCATGTCGCCCGGATAGGCGACATGGGCGACATGAGCGGCATGGCGACCCCGTCCCTCTCATCGGCCATGTAGCCCGAACGGGGGACATACAGAAAGCCGGACACCCCATAGATTTGCCCTCTTCAGCACATCACCGAGATGCTGTGCCTACCGAGGGGGTCCGCCATGTCCATCATCCACCCGTCTGCTGCAGCCGACGTACCACCCATACCCACGCCAAGCCCCTGGGTCCGGACATTGCCGGGCCTGACGGTCGGGTTGGCACTGGCCCTTGCCGGCGCCGCGGCCCAGGCCGCCACACTCACCGTCACCACCGCCGGCGAGATTGCAGACACCGAGCCGCTGTCTCGTGCGCAATGCTCGCCTGCCGCAGGCGACCGCAACTGCGACACCCTGCGCGACGCCATCAACCATGCCGCCGATGGCGACACCATCGTCTTCGGCGCGGCCCTGGATGGACAAACCATCTCGCTGACCCGCTTTACCAACTGCCTGGACACCGGGCAGGCCGCCGGCGCCACCTGCCTGCCGCTGGCCAGCTGGCCCGGCTACGTCTCGCAGTTCGGCCCCAGCGCCTTCTTCATCAGCGGCAAGCACATCACCATCGATGCCACCGCCAATGGCCTGACGCCCCAGGGCGTGAGCGTGCAGCGCCTCGGTACCGCACCCGGTTTCCGGCTGTTCGACATCGATGCGCAGGGTGGCCTGGTCCTGCGCGGCCTGACCCTGGCCGGGGGGCAGGCCACAGGCGGCTCCAGCCGCTTTGGCGGCGGCGCGCTGGGTGCGGGCGGTGCCATCTTCAATCGGGGCCAGCTCACCATCGAACGCAGCACGCTCACGCGCAATCACGCACAAGGGGGGCAAGGAGGCAGGCTTTCCTTGAACTCCTTTGCAGGTGCCGGCGTGGGCGAGGATGGGACTTTGTCCCCGGGGGGAGGGCCGAACGCTGGCGGCCCGAACGATGGCGGCCTGGGCGGTGGCAGTGGCAGCGCCAGCGGCAAGAACGGCGGCTTCGGTGGTGGCGGCGGCGGCTCCGGCGGTGGCGGATTTGGCGGTGGTGGTGGCCGTCGTGGCAGCGGTGGCGGCTTCGG
>NZ_JTKZ01000849.1:0-6608 GCF_000799035.1 Delftia sp. ZNC0008 | reverse complement strand
CCGCGTTGAAAGCCGTGGACCCTGAAGGCCGCATTGCGCAAGCCATCCCGCTGGGTCAGGTGCTGGGCTCGGTGGTCCATGCCAGCTGCTCCAACGATGCGCCCGGCGTGGTGCGCCGCCACTTCGGCAACAGCCTCATCCTGGGCGAGCCCCTGGCCACAGGGCCCGGCCAGCCGCCCACGCCGCGCCTGGCGGCACTGGCCCAACTGCTGCAGCGCGGCGGCATCGAGGCCAAGGTCTCCGACAACATCCAGCGCGACGCCTGGTACAAGCTCTGGGGCAACATGACCGTCAACCCCGTCAGCGCGCTGACGGGTGCCACCTCGGACCGCATCCTGGGCGACGACCTGGTGCGCGGCCTGATCACGCGCGTGATGCTGGAGGCCAAGGAGATCGGCGCGCGCATCGGCCTGCCCATCAACGAATCGCCCGAAGACCGCCATGCGGTCACGCTCAAGCTGGGCGCCTTCAAGACCTCCATGCTGCAGGACGTGGAAGCGGGCAAGCCCGTGGAACTCGACGCCCTGGTGGGCGCGGTGCGCGAAATGGGCCAGCTGTGCGGCGTGGACACCCCGTTCACCGATGCGCTGCTGGGCTTGGCGCGGCTGCAGGCGCGGCAAAAGGGGCTGATGGCCTGACGCCGCAAGGGCCAGTACCGGCCTGCAGCACGCAACCGTAGACTACGCCTCCATGACTTCCGCCAAGAACCCCGCCTCGCCCTGGTCCACGCTGTGCGTGGTGGCCACCACCGTCCCCAGCGCCGAGGAGGCCGCCCATCTGGCGCGCAGCCTGGTGCAGCAGCAGGCCGCGGCCTGCGTGCAGGTGGAGCCCATCACCTCGCACTACGTGTGGGACGGCGAGATGCACGCCACGCCCGAGTGGCGGCTGGTCTGCAAGACCCTGCCCGACGTGCTGGAGCGCCTGGCCCGGCTGCTGCGCGCCGAGCACAGCTACAGCGTGCCGCAGATCACCATGCGCACCGAGCGCTGCATGGCCGACTATGCGCAGTGGCTGCGCTCCCAGGTCTCGACCCGGGACGTGGTGGACACTGCAGAAAGGGCCGCCGCGCCCCGCATCACTGCGGCGTGACGTTGGCGGCCTTGATCACGGGCACCCAGGTCGCTGTCTCCTTGCGGATCAGCTCGCCGAAGGCGCTGCCCGTGACCACCCAGGGCTCGATCCCCTGCAGATCCAGCTGCCTGACCACGGCCGGCGTGTTGAAGAGCTCCTGAATATCCTTTTCCAGCTGCCTGAGCACGGCCGGCGGTGTCTTCTTTGGCGCCATCACGCCGTACCAGGACGAGATGGCAATGCCCGGCACGCCCGCCTGGGCCAGCGTGGGCACATCAGGCAGGTACTTGCTGCGGGCCGGGTCGGTCACGGCCAGCGCACGCAGCTTGCCCGACTGCACATGCGGCAGCAGCGCGGGCACATTGCCCACGATCATCGGCACCGTGCCGCCCAGCACATCGTTGAGGCCGGGCGCCGTGCCCTTGTAGGCCACGTGCAGGATGTCGGCGCCGGTCTGCTGCTTGAACAGCTCACCGGCCAGATGCAGGCTGGAGCCCACGCCGGGCGAGGCATAGCTGATGGTGGCCGGCCTGGCCTTGGACAGGGCCACCAGCTCCTGCACCGTTTTGGCGGGCACGCCAGGGTGCACGGCGATCACATTGGCCGCCTTGGCCAGCGAGGCCACGGGCGCGAAGTCCGTCTCCACGCTGTAGCCGGGCCTGGCCAGCAGCGTGGGATTGATGGTCAGGTTGCCCTGGGGCACGACCAGCAGCGTATGGCCGTCCGCCGCGGCACGCTTGACCATGTCGATGCCGATATTGCCGTTGGCCCCGGGCTTGTTCTCCACCACCGAAGTCTGCCTGTAGCGCTCGGCCAATCCCGTGGACAGCAGGCGGGCCAGCGCATCGACCGGGCCACCGGGCGGGAAGGGCGCGACGATGGTGAAAGGCTTGGCGGCCAGTTGCTGCTGCGCGGCGGCATCCTGGGCCAGGGCGCTCTGGCATGCGGATGCTGCCAGCAGGGCGGCAGCGCCGAGCAAGGTGGGGGCTTTCATGGGGAACTCCGGGAAACAAGGCAAGGCAGGTACAAGCAAAAGAAATGCCTGAGGGCTATCGATTGTTTCTTGTATAAAACAACGTTCTTCTTATAAATCAATGCAAAGCATAAAACCTGCGGCTTGATTCGAATCAAGGGAAAACCCTTGCCTGCATGCCTGGGCCTTCGCTGCGCTCGCATACCCATGAAAAAAGGAGCGCAGCGCGCTCCTTTGGGTGGTGGTGTGCCGGGTGGCCTCAGGACAGCAGCGCCTGCGCGAATTCCCTGGCGTTGAAGGTCTCCAGGTCCTCGACCTTTTCGCCCACGCCGATGAAGTACACGGGGATCGGCCGTTCCTGGGCAATGGCGGCCAGCACGCCGCCCTTGGCCGTGCCGTCGAGCTTGGTGACGATCAGGCCCGTGAGCTGCAGTGCATCGTCAAAGGCGCGCACCTGGGCCAGCGCGTTCTGGCCGGTGTTGCCGTCGATGACCAGCAGCACCTCGTGCGGTGCCGTGGCATCGGCCTTGGTGACCACGCGGCGGATCTTGCGCAGCTCTTCCATCAGGTGCAGCTGGGTGGGCAGGCGGCCCGCCGTGTCCACCAGCACCACATCCTTCTTGCGGGCGCGGCCGGCGGTGACGGCATCAAAGCTCACGGCTGCAGGATCACCGCCTTCCTGGCTGACGATCTCCACCGTGTTGCGGTTGGCCCAGACGCCGAGCTGCTCGCGCGCGGCGGCGCGGAAGGTGTCGGCGGCAGCCAGCAGCACGCTCTGACCTTCGTCGGCCAGATGCTTGGTCAGCTTGCCGATGGAGGTGGTCTTGCCTGCGCCGTTGACGCCAGCGACCATGACCACGGTAGGCTGGTGCTCGCCGATGATCAGCGGCTTTTCCAGCGGGCGCAGCAGGTCGGCCAGTGCATCGGCCAGCAACGCCTTGACGGCGGCGGGGTCGGTGGCCTTGGCTTCCTTGACGCGGCGGCGCAGGTCGGTGAGCAGGTGCTCGGTGGCCTTGACGCCGGTGTCGGCCATCAGCAGGGCGTCTTCCAGCTCTTCGTACAGCGCATCGTTGATCTGCGTGCCGGTGAAGACCGTGGCGATGCTGCTGCCGGTCTTGCGCAGTCCGGCCTTGAGGCGCTGCATCCAGTTCTGGCGGCTGGCGCCTTCGGCTTCGGGCTTGGCCATGGGCTCGGGTGCGGCAATGAAGTCGGCAGGCGCGAGCGTGGAAGCAGCAGCAGTGGGTGCAGTGCGTGCGGCAGGCGGGGCGGCATCGCCCTTGCCGCCGCCGAAGGGCTTGCGCCACCAGGCGCTGCCGGTGTCGGCTGCGGCCGGTGGGGCAGGCGTGCCAGGGGGCAGGTCTGGGGCGCGGTCCTGCGGCGGGGTTGCGGGAATGCCGGCCTCTTCAGGCGCGGCGCTGCTGTCCGCCGGGGAAATCTCGGCGGAGGAGGGGGTGGGCTTTTTCTTGAAAAAACTGAACATCGGCAGGTTCTTAGAATCACAGCATTCTATGAAACATGCACTCACCCTCCTGGGCTTAATGGCCTGCATGGGCACCGGGGCTGCTTTGGCAGCCCCGGATGCATCCTCTTCCTCCCCTTCGTCACTGCTGCAGACGGTGGCCAGCCAGGCCGCAGGCGGCCAGCGGTCCGCCACAGCAGCGCAGCAATTCACCCTGAAGAACGGCATGCAGCTCATCGTGCAGCCCGACCGGCGCGCGCCCACGGCCGTGCACATGGTCTGGGTGCGCGTGGGCGCCATCGACGAGGTGGACGGCACCTCGGGCGTGGCCCACGCGCTCGAGCACATGATGTTCAAGGGCTCGCGCAAGGTGGCTCCCGGCGAGTTCTCGCGCCGCGTGGCCGCGCTGGGCGGGCAGGAGAACGCCTTCACCAGCCGCGACTACACGGGCTACTACCAGCAGATCCCGTCCAGCCGGCTGGAGGAAGTGATGAAGCTCGAATCCGACCGCTTCGCCAACAACCACTGGCCCGACAGCGAGTTCAAGAAGGAGATCGAGGTCATCAAGGAAGAGCGCCGCATGCGCACCGAGGACCAGCCGCGCGCCGTGCTCATGGAGCAACTGATGGCGGCGACCTTCATGGCCTCGCCCTACCACCGGCCCGTGATCGGCTGGATGAGCGATCTGGACGCCCTGACGCCCGGCGACGTGCGCGATTTCCACAGCCGCTGGTATGTGCCCGGCAATGCCACCGTCGTCATTGCCGGTGATGTGGACGTTGCCAAGGTCCGCGCCTGGGCCGAGAAGTACTACGGCAGCATTCCCGCACGCGCCGTGCCGGTGCGCAAGCCGCGCACCGAGCCTGCGCAGATCGGCATCCGCCGCATCGAGGTCAAGCAGCCGGCCGAGCAGGCCCTGGTGGCCCTGGCCTTCCGTGCGCCCTCGCTGACGCGTGTCAGCGATCTGCAGGCCGATGACCGCGATGCGCTGGCGCTGCTGGTGCTCTCGGCCGTGCTCGACGGCTATGACGGCGCCCGCCTGGAGCGGGCCCTGGTCCAGGGCGAAGGCCGCGTGGCCGACGGCGCGGGCAGCTCCATGTCGCTCATGAGCCGCGGCCCCGGCCTGTTCATGCTGACGGGCGTGCCCGCCACCGGCAAGACTGCGGCCGAGGTCGAGGCCGCGCTGCGCGCCGAAGTGGCCAAGGTCGCCAGGGATGGTGTGGAGCCCGCCGAGCTGGAGCGCGTGAAGACGCAATGGATGGCCTCCAATGTCTATGAGCGCGATTCGGTCATGGGCCAGGCCCAGAGCCTGGGCAATTACTGGATACAGGGCATGCCGCTGGATGCGGAAGACCAGTTGCTGGCCCAGCTTCGCACCATCACGCCCGATGACGTCAAGCGCGTGGCGGCCAAGTACTTTGGCGATGACCAGCTCACGGTGGGCACCCTGGTGCCGCAGCCCCTGCCTGAAGGCGGCAAGCCCCGCCGCACCGACGCGGGTGCCGGCATTGGCGGACCCCTGCATTGATGCCCCCGAAGCACGCTGGAGTGAAGATGAAGAACATGAAAAAGATGGTGGCCAGCTCCGTGCTGGCAAGCGTGGGCCTGGGCTTTGGCGCCACGTCCGCATGGGCCTTGCTGCCCATCCAGCACTGGACCCAGCCCAGCGGGGCGCAGGTCTGGCTGGTGGACAGCCCGGGCATTCCCATGGTCGATGTGCAGATGGATTTCGACGCCGGCAGCCGGCGCGATCCCGCCAATCAGGTCGGCCTGGCCAGCGCCGTGGCGCTGATGGCGTCCAAGGGCGTCACGGCCCAGGGCAGCGCGCCTGCTCTCGATGAAAACGGCCTGGGCCAGGCCTGGGCCGATCTGGGGGCCAGCTTTGGCGCCCAGGCGGGCCGCGACAGCTTCAGCTACGGGCTGCGCTCCCTGACCGAGCCCGCGCTGCTGCAGCGCGCCGTGGCCCTGGCCGCGCGCCAGATCGCCAGCCCCAGCTGGCCGCAGGACGTGTGGCTGCGCGAGCGCGAGCGCTGGACTGCGGCCATCAAGGAATCGGACACGCGCCCCGGAACGGTGGCCGGCAAGGCCCTGAGCCAGGGCGTGTTCGGCACCCACCCCTACGGTGCGCGTGCCACGGCCGAGAGCCTGTCGCGCATCGACCTGTCGGACATGCAGTCCTTCCACCGCCGGCTGATCGCCGCCTGCCGTGCCAAGGTCAGCATCGTCGGCGCCGTCAGCCGCGAGCAGGCCGACCAGCTGGTGCAGCAATTGCTGGCTCCGCTGCAGGCGGCCCAGGGCCAGGACGCCAGTGCCTGCGCTCCGCTGCCCGACGTGCCCAAGGTGCAGGCGCTCAAGGCGCCGGTCAACGAGAACATCCCCTTCGCCTCGGCCCAGGCGCAGGTGCTGATCGCCCAGCCCGGCATTGCACGCAACAGCCCGGACTTCATGGCCGTGCTCGTGGGCAACCACATCCTGGGCGGCGGCGGCTTCACCTCGCGGCTGACCGAGGAAGTGCGCGAAAAGCGCGGCCTGAGCTACAGCGTCTACAGCGACTTCTCGCCAGGCCTGGACGCAGGCGCCTTCACGATCGCCCTGCAGACGCGCCCCGACCAGGCAGCCGAGGCCCTGAAGGTGTCGCAGGACACGCTGCGCCGCTTCGTGGCCGAAGGCCCGACCGAGAAGGAGCTCAAGGCCGCCAAGGACAATCTGATCGGCGGCTTTGCGCTGCGCATCGACAGCAACCGCAAGCTGCTGGGCAATGTGGCCAACATCGCCTGGAACGGCCTGCCGCTGGACTATCTGGAGCACTGGACCGAGCGCGTGCAGGCGCTGACCGTGCGTGATGTGCGCGAGGCCATGCAGCGCATGCTGCAGCCCGATCGCATGGTGACCGTCGTCGTGGGAGGAAAGCAATGAGCCGCAACAGCATCAAACTGCATACCCCTGCCGGAAAGCGCTGGCTGGAAAAGGCCACGGCCGAGGCCGCGGCGCCCAAGGCGCCTGCCGCAGCACCGGCCGCAAAGGCAAAGGCGGGCAAGCCGGCACCCTCGGGTGCGGGCGAGGTCCGCATCATCGGCGGCCAGTGGCGCCGCACGCGTCTACGCG